>CAYMLC010000222.1:0-6271 GCA_964390765.1 uncultured Nitrospirales bacterium | reverse complement strand
TCATCGACGAGCCGTATGTAAAGGTGAGCGCCTCCGGTGCGTGGCGGCCGAAGAACTTCGATGGCAGCTTCGGCGGGCCGCGCACGCTGCGCGAGTCGTTGGAGAAGTCGGTCAACATCGTCTCGATCAAGCTGGTCGAGCGCGTGGGCATGCCGAGTGTGCGCAACGTCATGGAGCGTGCGGGCATTACGACCCCGATAGAAGACGCGGTAGGCCTGACCATCGGGCTCGGCACGCCGGTGGTACACATCATCGACCACGCGGTGGCCTACTCGGTCTTTGCCAATCAAGGCACGCGCTACGACCCGGTGCTGGTGAAAGAGATCGAGGACCGCGACGGCATCAGCCGCTACCACTACCGCACGTATCAGAAGACCGAACAGGCGATGGACCCGGCGGTCGCCTATGTCGTGAGTTACATGATGGAGGGCGTAGCGCAGTGGGGTACCGGCGCACGCTCGCGCGACCTCGACCGGCCGCGCGCGGGCAAGACTGGCACCACCAACGAGAGCCGCGATGTGTGGTTTGCGGGTTATACGCCCGATTTCACGTGCGTGGTGTGGATTGGCTACCGCGACAACCGGCCGCTCGGCCGTGGCGCCAACTACACCGGGGGGCGCATGGCCTGTCCCATCTGGACCGAGTTCATGGTCGACATCCACGAGGGCCTGCCCAAGCGCGATTTCGAAGTGCCAGCCGTTGTGCAGTTCATCAATGTCAGCAAGGGTTCGGGCGCGCGCGGCGGCAGCTTTCGCGAGGCCTTTCTGGCGGGCACCACCCCGCCGAGCGCACCGCCACCGCCGCCCACGACCGAGGGCGAAGCGGCAGGTGCGGCGTCAGACGGCGGCAGCACTGCGGCAGGCAATACACAAGAACCCGCCGCATCGGCCCCACCCATTGCACCCGGCGGCACCGTGCGCAGCCAGCCGCCGCCCCTCATCTAGCGCACGCGGTTGGCCAGCAGGAAGGCGTGCAGGCGCTCGCGAAAGTCGCGTCGCATCGCCGTCGTGATGTGGTTGGCCCCTTCCATCACCACCAGCGCTATCTCGGGGCGTTGCTCGTGCAGCGCCAGCGCATAGGGCAGCAGCCCGTCGCTCGTGCCGATGAAGCAGATGGCGGGCGCCGTGTGCGTGGCCAGCGCTTCCTCGGTCACGACCAGCGCCTCGTAGCCGTCCTTCAGCGCGCGCAGTGCTTCGGCATCAACCAGATTGTCGCCCACCCAGTCACGAAAGGGTTCGAACAGCCAGCCCGTTCGGCTGGCGCCGGGCAGCCGTGTGCCCCCCGGCAGCGCCATCGCAAGTCGTGGCGGGGCGGCCGGCGCGGGCCCCAGCGCCAACGCCGCGCGCGCAAGCTGGCGGGCGCGCTCGATGTCGGCCGCGGGCGGCATGCGATAGGGGCTCGATACATCGTCGACGCTCAGCGTGGGGTCCACCCAGCCACTGGCGCAGTAGGCCACACTGCGCACCCGCTCGGGGTGCTG
The DNA here is from genome assembly GCA_964390765.1 of uncultured Nitrospirales bacterium. Taxonomy (GTDB): domain Bacteria; phylum Hydrogenedentota; class Hydrogenedentia; order Hydrogenedentales; family JAGMZX01; genus CAYMLC01. The sequence continues at coordinate 4,791 of CAYMLC010000222.1, read as the reverse complement.
CGTGGCAAAGGCCAGCGCAATAAAGCCCCCCAACGAATAGCCCGCGATGTGCGCGCGCTCAATTTCGAGGTGGTCCATCAGGCGGCGCACGTCGGCGATCAATTCCGCACCGTAGGCGGCCGGGTCGTGTGGCTTGTCACTCAGGCCGTGGCCGCGCACGTCGTACGCGATCACGCGGAAATCGCTGCGCAGCCGCGCAATCACGCCATTGCGCCGCCAGTTCAGGTCGGCGTTCGCGCCCACGCCATGGATCAGAATCACCGGCTCGCCGGCGCCCTCGTCGGTGTAGTGCACCCGAGCGGTCGGCGTATCGAGCCAGGCGCCTTCCACCCGCGCGATCAACAGATAGAACACCACGCCGAGCGTGACCGCCACCAGCAGCACCAGCACGCCCAGGGTGGCGGCCGTGTATTTCAAAAGCTTGCGCGCACGCGTTGTCATGCCGCAAAGCCTAGCGCCCGGCGCCCGGCTTGATCCATCGGGCCGCCGCCTCGACAATGCGCGCATACGCAGGCGGACCATCCCCGCCGCGCGCGAAAGGAAGGAGTCCCCCACGTGCGAATGCTGCTGCTGGTTCTCATGACGCTGGGCGCAACCGCCCTGGCCGACATCCGCGAGGAAGTCACGCACAAGGTGGCTGGCAACGGTGACGTCGCGTTGCACTATGTGACGGTCGGCTCGGGGCCGCTCATCGTGATGGTGCACGGCTTTCCCGACTTCTGGTACTCGTGGCGCCACCAGATGGAAGCGTTGAAGGACCGCTACACCTGTGCTGCGCTGGACCTGCGCGGGTACAACAAGAGCGACAAGCCGGAGGGGCTCGAAGCCTACGACATCGAGGTACTGGTGGCCGATGTCGAGGCGGTCATCGAGGCGGAAGGCCAGGAAAGCGCGATCGTGATGGGGCACGACTGGGGCGGCTATATTTCGTGGTGGCTGGCGGCGTTCAAGCCCGAACGCGTGGACAAGCTGATCATCTGCAACCTGCCCCATCCGCGGGGTATCTCGCGCGAGTTGGCCAACAACCCCGAGCAACAGCAGATGTCGGCCTATGCGCGTCTCTTCCAGACCGAGAACGCACACGAGACCTTGTCGATGGGCATGCTGGCCAACATGGTGGCACAGGGCGATGCCGAGCTGGCCGCCATCTATCGCGAGGCGTTCGAGGCGAGCGATGCCGAAGCGATGCTGGCCTACTACAAGCAGAACTATCCGCGCCCGCCCTACACCGAAGACGAGCGCGACGTGCCGCCGGTCGAAGCGCCCGTGCTGCAATTTCACGGGCTCGACGATCCCGCGCTGCACAGCGATGGGCTCAACAATACGTGGGACTGGCTCGCCAGTACCTACACGTTGATCACCGTGCCCGGCGCCGGGCATTGGGTGCACCATGACCGGCCGGACTACGTCAATGCCGCCATCCGCGACTGGCTCGCGCGCCACTAAGCCGCGCGCGGCGCCGTCTCGCGCCCCGAAGCCGCGCCGCCGCAACGGGCGCCTGGGGCCCATCCGCGTGCCGCGCCGGGTGCGCCGCGAAGCCCCCGTGCTGCACGCCGCGCTGGAAGGGCTGTACGACGCCTATACCCACCCGGACTATGTGGCGCCCGACCCCCTGCAACTCGTGCGCCGCTATGCCGACCCGCGCGACCAGGAAGTGGTGGGGCTCATCGCCGCCACGCTGGCGTTCGGCAACGTCAAGACGATTCTCGCCAGCGCGGAGCAGGTGTTGCAGTGGTTGCCCACGCCCCACGAAGACCTGCGCCAGACCCCGCCCGAGGTCTGGCCTGCGCGCCTGCACGCGTTCCGGCACCGCTATGTCAGTGGTGTCGAGATGGCCGCGCTGCTGCGGGGCATGCACCACGTGCTGGGCCGGCACCCCACCCTGGGCGAGGCGTTTTGCGCGGGGCTCGACCCCGGCGATACCACCGTCCTGCCCGCGCTCGAGCGTTGGGTGGCGGCGCTGCGCGCGGGGTCCGGCCGCCCGAAGAACTACCTGCTCAGCGACCCGGCGCGCGGCAGCGCCTGCAAGCGGCTCTTGATGTATCTGCGATGGATGGTGCGCGCAGACGCCGTAGACGTGGGCGCGTGGCAGAACGTGGGCGCGCACCGGCTGGTCTATCCGATGGATACGCACATGCACCGCATGGCCCGGGCCCTCGGCCTCACCCGGCGCAACACCGCCGACCTGCGCGCCGCGTGCGAAGTGACCGCCGCCATGGCGCACCTGGCCCCCGCCGACCCCGTGCGCTACGACTTCTGCCTCACGCGCCTCGGCATCCGGCGCGATGACGACCGCGATGCCTTCGTGGCGCTGTGCCGCGGGCAGGGCGGGCGTGCACCCTGGTGGGTCACCGGGGGTCCCTGACCGCGAACGTCAGGGCGTGGCGAGCGGCTCGACCTGTACCGACAGCGCTTCCATGCGCTGCGCACGTTCCTGCATCAAGAGCGACTGCAGCGTGGCCGAGACCAGTGCATCGGTGCTGTCCGCCGCGATGCGCTTGAGTTCGTAGTCGACACTGGTCCCGCTGTAGCGCTGGGCGCTGGCCAGCAACTCTTCGCGCAGGGCCGCCACGCGCGTATTCATCTGCGCCGCCAGCGTCTGCGCGCGCTGCGCCTCGGCCGGAAACTCTTCGCCCACCTCGCCCAGCGAGCCCACCGCCTCACGCAACAGCGCAATCGCTTCGGCCACACGCCCGCGCAGTGCCTCTTCCTGGGCCAGTCCGCGCAGGTTTTCCGCGCGCTCGACAATCGTGCGCGTTTCGGCGAGGCGCATCTCGCGCGCCGCGATCATCGCCTCGACTTCCAAGCGGCGCGCCTCCGCCGTCGGGTGCAGCGGGTCCGCGTCGAGTGCCGCAGCGAAGGCTTCCTCCGCCTCCTCCAGCTCCTCCTCGGCCAGCAGGCCCTCGCCCTGGCGCATGAAGTACCGCGCAATACGCTCGATTACATCGCGCCGGCCCGGCGCTTCCTCCGCCACTTCCTGATACAGCGCTACCGCGCGCTCGTTGAATTCGGCATCGAAGTAGGCGTCGGCAATGGCAATCTTCAAGTCGGGCGACATGGGGATGCTCTCTTGCAGACGCTTGGCCGCCGCATCGATTTCCGCCGCATTGCCGCGCGCCACATAGAACTGCACGGCATCCAGGGCATAGCGGCGCATCAGGTCTTCCGAGACCGCCGCCTTCTCGTTGCCCCCCATCGCCGTGAACCAGATGTTCATGATGGCCCGCACCGAGCGGCTGGCGTCTTCGGCCAGCGACAACTTCGCGCTGCCGTCGAAGCCGATGCCGCTGCGGTACTCCGACACGATAACGTCGTTGCGCCCGTTCTGCAGTGTGGCGATCTGCCGCAGATAGGGCTGCGGCTCGACCTGCTGCAGCGCGGCACTGCTCAGGCTCAGGTTGTCGATGGCATCTTCCACATCGGCGTAGTAGGCGTCGCGGAAAGACGGGTCCGCCGTCGCCATCGGTGCGGTCACTTCGGCCACCAGCTTGCCCAGCATGCCGATGCGGTAGGCGTAGTAGGGGTCGATGCGTTGGGGGCGCACCGCCTGCAGGACAAAGACCTCGGTCTCGATGGCGCGCAGTGGGTCGCCCGACTGGTCGCCCAGCCGCTCGAACAATTGCCCGCGCGATACGTTGACCCCCTCCAGCAATTCACGCCGCAACTGGCCCAGCGGAATGTTGGCCTCGTTCGCAAACACATTGAGCGCCGTGCTGACCAGCGCCAGTTGCGCCTGCGTACCCCAGGCCGCCGCGCGTTCCGCCGGCCCCGCAATCAAGAGGGCACCGGTCAGCAAGGCCGCCACGATGGTGTGTCTCATCTTCACGCTCCTCGAGGGTCCACGCGCCTACTGCGCCTGCGCGGTGGGTCCCGGGGTTCCACTCGCCAGTGCCTGCGTCTGACGCAACTGCTCGACCAACAGGCCGATCTGGTTGCTGATGGTGTCTTGACGGCCCACCAGATCGAGATAGCGCTCGAGCTGTGTCAGCCCTTCGTTGACCGATCCCTGCCGGATGAGCAGCAGCCCATACTCGAGCCGCGCCGCCGGATAGTTCTCGTCGGCATTCACCGCCGCGCGCAGCGCATCGCCGGCGGCGGCCAGGTCGTTATCGGCCGCCAGCACCCGCCCCCGCACGGTGCGCAACACGGCATCGGGCAGGTTGGCGTCTTCGGCCTTCGCCAATTCCGAGCGTGCCTGCGAGCCGCTCTCGCCGCGTTCCGCATAAAGCGTCGCCAGCATCAGCGAGGCGTAGCCGGACAGGGGACTCTGCCCGGCGGCCACCCGGTCGAAGCGCGCGAGCGCGCGGTCGGGCTGGTCGCGCGCCATCAGCGCCAGGCCACTGTAAAAGGCCGCCTCGATCGCACGCGGGCCATCGCGGTCGGCGACACTGTCGAAGGCATCCTGGGCCGGCACGGCATTGCCCGCCACCAACTCGAGCAAGCCACGCAGCAAGGTGGCCTCGTCGCTCATGCCCGCCGCTTCCGCATCCGCCAGCCGCTGGCGCGCAACCGCCAGGTTCTGTTGCTGCGCCGCCAATACGCCCAGCGCCGTACCGGCCAGGCCGTCGCCCTGCTGCTGGGCGCGCATCAGGTCTTCCTCTGCCCGGCCCATCTCGCCCTGCAACGCGCGGGCCATGCCCAGGGCACGCGATAGCGGCAGGTTGGTCGCCTCGGCGGTCAGCGCGCGCTCGAGCGCGGCAATCTGCGCCTCGTAGTTCCCGCGCGCACCTTCGCTCAGCGCCAGCAGATACCAGGCGCCGGCGTCGTTCGGCGTTTCATTGACTACCAGCT
>CAYMLC010000221.1:0-6284 GCA_964390765.1 uncultured Nitrospirales bacterium | reverse complement strand
TCGGAGATTCCGTCGAGGTGTTTGACCAGCGCGCGCAGGCTGTTGCCGCTCGCCGCGAGCAGCACGCGCTGGCCAGCCTTCACCTGTGGCGCAATCTCCTGTTCCCAGTAGGGCACAAAGCGCGCCACCGTATCCTTCAGGCTCTCGGTCAGGGGAAGCTCGCTGTCGGGCAGGTCGGCATAGCGCCGGTCCAGCCGCGGGTGGCGCTCGTCGTCGGGCTCGAGCGGTGGCGGGGGCGTGTCGTAGCTGCGCCGCCAGATATGCACCTGCTCGTCGCCATGCTTCTCTGCGGTCTGCGCCTTGTTCAGTCCCTGCAGCGCGCCATAGTGCCGCTCGTTCAGCCGCCAATGGCGGATGACCGGCACCCACATCTGGTCCAGCTCGTCCATGGCAATCCACATCGTGCGAATGGCGCGCTTCAGCAGCGACGTATACACCAGGTCGAATTCATAGCCGGCCTCGCGCAGCAACACGCCGGCCTGGCGCGCCTCTTCACGGCCCTTGTCCGTGAGGTCCACATCGGTCCAGCCGGTGAACTGGTTCGACAGGTTCCACTCGCTCTGGCCGTGGCGCAGCAAAATCAACTTGTGCATGGCTCCCTCCTTCGGATGCGCGGGCCGCGGCCCACGCCGTCTGGCACCCCGCGGGTTTGAGCGCGATTGTAGAAGCAGGGGCGCGCGCGCACAAGCGGCCGGGTGCAGCGGTCAGCTTCTTCGTAGTATTCTTGGCGCAATCTGGAGTTTGCTGTTAGTGCTTACCTTGGTCTGTGTCTGCCTTCTTGCGGCAGCCAGCGCCGATCCCATCGCGCGCGCCGAGATACGCCTGCCGGACCGCACGCCGCCCGCCGTGTTCGTGTCGCCCGAAGAAGCCGCCCGCGCGCGCGCGCGCTGTGCCCAACCGGAATGGGCGGCGCTGTGCGACGAAATCCTGGCCACGGCCAAGGTGCGGATGGAGCACCCGCTCGACATCCCCCGGGAAGGCGGCCAACCCGAGCGGCTTTATTCGTGCCCGCACGATGCGACCGAGTTGTGGGCGGCCTCGCCTATCGACCACCGCTGCCCGACCTGTGAGCGCACGTTCACCGGGTGGCCCTACGACCAGGTGTACGTGTTGCGGCGGCACCGCTTCTGGCTGCAGCACCTGCACTATCTGGGCTTCGCGTATCTGCTGGAGCAGGACCCGGCCTACGCCGCGCGCGTGCGCGAGGTGCTGCTGACCTATGCCGAGGTCTACCCCTCGCTGCGCCGGCGCGACCGCAACAACGAGCAGGAGGGCGATGCGGCCGCGCGCCTCTCTGGCCAGACCCTGGACGAGGCCAACATCCTGGTGTCCGCCCTCATCGGCTACGACGCCGTGCAGGGCGACCCGGTCTTCAGCGACGCCGACCGTGCGCGCATCGAGCAGCGCTTCATCCGCCCTTCGATACGCCTGCTGCAGTCCGTGCGGCCGGGCCTCTCGAACATCTGGGCGTGGCACAACGCCGCCGTGGGCGCGGCGGGCGCGGTGCTGGACGACCCGGAACTGGTGGCCTGGGCGCTCAATGGGGACTTCGGCCTGATCGAGCAATTGAACCGCGCCCCCCTGCCCAGTGGCATGTGGTGGGAAGGATCGCCGGACTACCACTTCTACGCCCTCGCCGCCGTGGTGCCCTTGCTCGAGGTGGCCGAGCACGCAGGGGTGAAGGTCTTCGACGCCCCACAGACGCGCCGGCTGTTTACCGCCCCCCTGCGCTACGTGTTGCCCGACCAGACGTTCCCCCCACTCAATGACTCGCAGCGCACGCCACTCACGGCCTTCGCCCGCTTCTATGACTACGCCTATGGCCGGTGGCAGGACGAAGAATTCGCGGCGGTGGAGATAGCGGAGCGCACGTGGTGGGGCCTCTTCTGGGGAGCAGACACGATCCCCACGCCGCGGCCCGGTGCCATCCGGCTGCCGAGCTACAGCCACCCGGATGAGGGGACGGCCATCTTGCGCAATGCCGACAACAGCCTGGTGGCGCACCTCGATTTCGCGCGGCGGTTGAATGTACACGTGCAGCCCGCACGGCTGAGCATGACGCTGTATGTCGATGAGGCCCTCTACCTGGTCGACCCGGGCCTCGTGAGTTACGACAACCCCCTGTATGCGTCTTGGTATGCACAGACCATCGCGCACAATACGCTGGTGGTGGACGAGCGCCCGCAAAGGCGCGCCCCGGGCAAGCTGTTGGCCTGGCATCAAACGGACGCCTATGCGCTGGTGCGCGCGCAGTGCAGCGCTGCCTATCCGGGGGTGACCTTCGACCGCACCTTGCTGTTGTACGGCGACACGCTGATCGATGTGTTCCGCGCCGTGGGTGATGATGCGTACACCTTCGACCTGCCGCTCCATTTCAGCAAGGCGCTGGTGGTGCCGTCGCGCACGCGTCCGGTCGAGCGTATCGGAACGGGTGCGGGTTACGAGCACCTGGCGGACGCCGTGCAACTGCTTGACCGCGTGGACGAGTTGTATATCGACACCGCCGCCGGCCGGCGCCTGCACACGGCGATCCACGAGCGTTCGCGCGGCTACTATGCGCGCTCGCCGGGCGAGACGCGCCAGCGCAGCACGCACACCCTGTTGCGCCGGCGGCGCGGAAACGCGGCCACGTTCGTGACCAGCTACCACGCGCTGCGCGAGGGCGTGCGCAAGCCGGCCATCCAGTTGGTCTATGGCACGGCGCCGCGCATCGAGTTCGACCAAGGCAGCCTGGAAGTGGGCGAAGGCACAGTGCTCACGTGGCGGGGCGAGCGCATACAGCTGGGCCCGGAGGGCCCGCTCTAGCGCGCCGGTGCCGCGTGCTCCCCACACGCAAACGGGCCCGCACCCGTGCATGTGCTTTGTCTGCGCGGCCGGACCGCGCCTATACTCGCGCGGCTATGCACTCGCTGTAGACCACGAAACCAAGCGCTGCGGGGCGCACCACGGACACGCTGCGCATCACGGAGTTGTACGCCAGCATCCAGGGCGAATCGACCTGGGCAGGCGTGCCGTGTGTGTTCGTGCGGCTGGCACGTTGCCCCCTGCGCTGCACGTGGTGCGACACGACCTACAGCTTCTACGGGGGCGAGACGCGCACCATCGATGCCGTAGTGAGCGAGGCCACGGCATACGGTATCGACTGTGTTGAACTTACCGGCGGAGAGCCGCTGGCCCAGGCAGGTTGCACGACGCTGGCGCAGCGCCTGCTCGACCGCGGGCATACGGTACTGGTGGAGACCAGCGGCGCCTATCCCATCAATGTCTTGCCGGCGGCCACCATCAAGATTATGGACCTGAAGTGTCCGGACAGTGGCGAGTGCGCCCGCAATCTGTGGGACAACCTGGACGCGCTGGACCCGCAACAGGACGAGGTGAAGTTTGTACTGGCTTCGCGTAAGGACTACGAGTGGACGCGCGACGTAATCCGCCGGCATGCGCTAGAACAGCGCTGCCGCGCCATCCTCCTATCGCCCGTGTTCGGCCGGATCGAGCCACGCGATATCGTCGCGTGGATGCTGGCCGATGCGCTGCCCGCGCGCTTCCAGTTGCAGATGCACAAGTTCATCTGGCCGCCGGACCAGAAAGGGGTGTAAGGGCGTGATTTGCCACCTGGTCAAGACCCGCTTCGTCGAGGCGGCGCACCGCAATCCCGCCGGCGGCGAACCGCAGGCCCGCCTGCACGGTCACACCTATCGCATCGACATCTTGGCGGGCGGCGAGCCGAGCCTCGAAGTCGGGTGGATCGTCGACTTCGCGGAATTGAAGCAGGCCTTTCAGCCGATCGAGGACAAGCTGGACCACAGCTACCTGAACGAATTGCCCGGACTCGAGGAAGATGCCAGCCTGACCGCGCTGCAACAGTGGATCGAGCGGCGCCTGCAGCCGTGGCCGCCCTGGCTCGAAGGCGTGCGCGTGCGCATTGTGGGCGATTGCCGGTTTGCCCCGCGCCGTCTCGACGCCGACCCCGCCGCGCACCTGCCGGAGCGCTGGTACTTCACGTTTGAGGCGGCACAGTCGCTGCCACAGTTGCCGCACACCCACCACTGCCATGCCGTGCACGGCCACAGCTACCGCATGGAAATCGGCGTGCACGGTATGGACGCGGTGCGCAGTTCGCTCGAGGCACTCTATCTGCTGCTCGACCACCGCTATCTGAACGAGTTGCCCGGGCTCGACCAGGCCACGACCGAGCGGCTGTGCCGTTGGGTGTGGAACTGGCTGTTCAGCAAGGGGCACGTGCCCAATGTGGTGGTCGTGCAGGAGACCGAGTCGTCTCGCTGCGTCTACTACGGCGACTGAACGGCACGCAGCCGGAACAGCACCGGCCCGGGGTAGCCATCGAAGCCGGTGCGCGCGACCGCGATGCCACGCGCCGCAAGGTCCCGCTCAAAGTCTTCGGTGCGCACATAGAGTTGGAAGACCGCCCACACCTCGAATCCGGCCCGCGTGGCCTCGGTCGCATCGCGCAGCAGTTCGCGGTAGCCACCGTAGTGCAGCACGTGCGCATCGGGCAGCTGCGTGTGAAAGCGCATCGGCTCGTAGACGTGGTGCTTGAGCGTATACACGAATGTGCGCGGCGTGGCGGTGGCGTCGATAGTGGCGCCCACCGCGCGAAAGTCGGGCCGCCAGGGCCGCGGCAGGGCCAGCGCCATGCCGCACAGGAGCAGCACCAGCCCGATGGCGATCGCGCGCTGTGCACGCGGCCAGGCGCCCAGGCCTGCGGCGCCGGCGCTCGCGAGTAGCGGCCACGCCAGCGCGCTGTAGGCCACGTAGCGATACGTGAAGAAGGGCCGCCACGTCTGCGACAACAGGTAGAGCAGCACCGGCGGCACCACCAGCCAGAGCCCGAGCAGCACATAGCCGAAAGCGTGGGCACCGGCGCGCCGCCACACGCCCCATGCGCCCAGTATGCTCAGCAGCACCACGCCCAGCGCGGCCCATTCGTCCAGCGGCAGACCGCCGAGCGCGGGGCTGATGTCGCGGTTTTGAAAGCGGGCGCCGGTGAAGATGAAGAACAGGTTGGCCAGGTCGCGCGGGGTGCCCGCGCTGTCGGTGAAGTAGTCCACCTTCCGCGTGACCGCATAATCCGCCAGTGCGACGTAGGTGAAGAAGGCGCCGGCCAGGGCGGCATGCGCCACGCCCCAATAGAACCAGGCCGCACGCCACGGACGCCGGCGCTGCAGTATGCCCGCGGCCAACAGCGCCAGCCCCTGCGGTATCAGCACGAGACCGGCGAAGGCATGGCTCCACAGCAGGAGCGCGTTGGCGGCAAAATTGAGCGCCCAGCCCCAGCGCGCGCCGCGGGTCTGGCCCGCCGCCAATCCGCACAGGGCACCTGCGGCCAACAGCAACACCAGCGGATAGAAGCGGACCTCTTGCGCGTAGTGGATGAGCAACAGGTGTACCGCGCCGAAGACCGCGGCCCAACAGCCGGCCGCACGCCCGAAAAGCAGCGCAGCGGTAAGGCCCAACACGGGCAGGGTAATCATCCCCAGCGCGACACTGAGTACACGCACGGCCAGCGTGCTGGCGCCGAACACCTGCACCCAGGCGTACTGCAGGCTCTGGTAGAGCGGGGTGATATAGCCGTACGGGTCATCGCGCGCAACGCCCTGCATAAAGGCGGCGTAGCTGGGGGCATCGAGATGGCGCAGCGTGACCACTTCGTCGTGCCACGCGGCCTCGCCCCAGAGACCATTGAGGCGCAGTGCCAGCGCCAGCGCGACAAGCGCCAAGAGCAACAGCAGGCGGAGCATCGTGCCGGGTGGCGGCATGCCGCTCATACGCGTGCGGGCGCGCGGCCGCTCATGGCTGCGTAACCGGCAACTCCCCCAGTTGCGCGCCGAAGAAGGCAAAGAAGGCTGCACCGAACAGAACGAAAAGAAGAACCACCACCGCGGTACCCACCGCAAGTTGAATCAGGAAGACGAGAAACAACTGGCCGCAACTCAACTGATAGCGGCGCGAGGTGAGTACCAGATTGACGAGGAAGCCGATAATGCTGAGCACGCCGGCGATGATGCCGGTGAGCACGCCGAAGATGGACAAGTCGATCAGGTTTGTCTTGAAGTCATCGCTGGGCAGCGCACCCACGGCCATGAGCCCCAGATACAGACCCAGGATGGTGATGGGCAGGCCCATGAGCGTGGTGACACCGACGAAGAGCAGCGCCTCCCCGATAGCGGCACCCGTGATGCCGGTCTCTGAAAACGCCAAGCTGAGGAGCAGTACACTGAAGCCCAGTGCGAAACACACAGCGGTTGTGATCACATAGGCTTTCC
>CAYMLC010000220.1:0-6286 GCA_964390765.1 uncultured Nitrospirales bacterium | reverse complement strand
AATTGAGCTACGGGTACGTGCAAGGCCGGTAGTCTAGCAAGCAGTTACGGGCCGCGCAACTCTGCGGCTAGTTCGCGAGGGCGGGGACCACGAGTTGAAAGGGCGCGATGGCCGCCTCGAAGGTGGTGCCGTCGTCGCGGCGCATGGTGTAGGTCCCGCGCATCACGCCGTATTGGGTCTGCAAGGGGCAGGCACTGGTGTATTCGAAGCTCTCGCCCGGCTTCAGCCGCGGCTGCTCGCCCACCACGCCGGCGCCGCGCACCTCTTCCACGCGGCCCAGGCCGTCGGTGATGACCCAGTGCCGGCTGACCAGGCGCGCGGGCGTGTTGCCCCGGTTCGTGATGCAGATGCGATAGGCGAAGAAGAACTGCCCGCTATCTGGATCGCTGCGCCCTTCGATGTAGAAGGCCTTCGCGTCCACGTCGATGCAGTCGTCGGTCGCTGCCCGCAATTGGATATCCACCCCGTCCATGAGCGAGAGGGTAGCAGAAGTGCGCGCGTGGTCCAATAGGTAGAAGCGCCCCTTACGAAATCCAAATACTTGGCATCGAGGTGTCACAGTGGGTAGGCTTGCGGCGACTGATACGCACGGGCCGGGGAGTTGCAGGCATGTTGGGTTTAGGCTTCTGGGATTGGTTCACACTCGGGCTCTACCTCGTCGGCATCACGGCGCTCGGCGTCTACATGGTCACGCGGGTGAAAGACACCGCCGACTTCTTCATGGCCGGCCGCTCGTTCAATCGCTGGTTCATGATGTTCTTCGCGTTTGGCGCGGGCACCAGCGGCAACGACGCCGTCGGCGTGTCGTCGAAGAGCTACACCAGCGGCATGTCGGGCATCTGGTACCAGTGGCTGTGGCTCTTCGCCACGCCCTTCTACTGGATCATCGCCCCCATCTTCCGGCGCAGCCGCTGCCTGACCACGGGCGATTTCTTCGAGCAGCGCTACGACTCGAGCGTGGCCGGCCTCTACTCGCTGGTCGGCGTGCTGCAGCTCACGTTCAACATCGGCGTGCTATTGCTCGGCGGCAGCCGCATGGTGGAAGCGGTGACCAATGGCGCCATCGACTACCGCGTCGCCGTATGGGGCATGACCATCCTCTTCGTGCTCTATGGCGTGGCGGGCGGTCTGGCGGCCGCCATCTATACCGACTTCATCCAGGGCATCCTCACCATCATCCTCAGCTTCATGCTGCTTCCCGTCGCGCTCAATGCCGTCGGCGGCATGACGGGTCTGCGCGAGCAAGTGGGCGACCCCAACATCTTTACGCTGGTCTCGCCCGGCGAGATCAACAGTTTCCATATCGTGATGTCCGGCCTGGTTGCACTCATCGGTATCGTTACTCAACCGCATATCATGGGCGTGTGCGCAGCCGGTCGAAACGAGATGGACGGCCGCTTCGGCTTTGCCACCGGCAATCTCATCAAGCGCTTCTGCACGATCCCCTGGATGCTGGTCGGCATTGTTGGCATCGCGCTCTATCCCAATCTCACGGGCGACACGCCGGAGACTTCCCCTGACCTGGTCTACGGCCTGGTCGCGCGTGACCTGCTGCCCACCATCATGCCCGGCCTCATCGGCATCTTCATCGCCGCACTGCTGGCGTCCATCATGTCCTCGTGCGACGCCTTCATGGTGTCGTCGTCGGGCCTGTTCACCCAGAACTTCTGGCGGCGCTTCGTCGTGAAAGACGCCCCCGAAAAGCACTACGTACTCGTGGGGCGCATCGCTTCGTTCTTCATCGTCGCTGGCGGCCTCAGCTTTGCCTTCCTCGTCGAAGACGTACCCAGCGGCCTCGAGTGGTTCTTCAAGATACAGGCGCTCATGGGGGCCGCGTTCTGGCTCGGCCTGTTCTGGCGTGGCGCCACCGTGAGCGGCGCGTGGGCCGGCACGCTGGCCGCCCTCGCCGTGATGTTCTTCACCACCGCCGGCGCCGTCAATACGAACCGCGCCGACCTCGACGGCGACGGCGACCTCGACCAGTTCACCGTCGAGGCGGAAGCCGGCACCATCACGCTGTACGAGAACATGCTGGGCGAAGACACGCGCTTTGTGGGCCGCACCATCAGTGGTGAAGAGGGCGATATAGCCCGCCTCGAGGACGTGGACAACGACGGCGACCTCGACATCCTGACCCGCGGCGAAGACAGCAACTACACACTCGCCTATCAGAATAAGGAGGGTGAAGACGTGGCCATCCAGGTAACCTCGGCCGAAGCCGGCGCCGAGACCCTGGACGTGACGGTCAACAACGCGGCCTGGGTACAGGTCACGGACGAAGGCCTGAAGCGCGTGGGCACCGGCAAGGTGCAGCCGTGGTACGCGGAGAACGCGCCAACCTACATGCTGTGGGCAGGCCAGTTGCGCTTCTCGTGGAGCGTGTTCTTCTACCTCGGCACGGGCTTCATCATCGCTATTCTGGTCAGCTTCTTCACCCCGCGCACGCGCGATGAAAAGCTCGAGAAGTTCTACGCCGCGCTGCGCACGCCCGTGCAGGGTGTCGAGCCACACCTCGGACCCTTCGAGCTGCCGCCGGGCGTCACCCCGCCGCCGCCGCGCAAGCTGATCCCCGTAAAGGACCTCGAGATCCCCATGCCCACCGTGGTCGGCATGGTCGGCTTTGGGGTCTTCTGGTTGTGGGTTGTCGCGCTGATCGCGCTGGTCTACTGGATAGCGGGTATCGGCGCCTAGCGAGCTAGCGCGCCTCAACGGGATTGCGCAACTCGCCGATGCCGTCGACCGATACGGTCACGGTGTCGCCGGGCTGCAGCGGCCCCACGCCCTTCGGCGTGCCCGTGGCCACCACGTCGCCCGGCCGGAGCGTGATGAACCGCGTGATGTAGGCAAGCAGCGCCGGCAGCTTGAACAGGAACAGCCGCGTGTTGCCGTCTTGCCGCGGCTCGCCATTCACGTCGCTGCGCACATCCACCTCGGGCGGCCAGGGCCACGCGTCGCGCGGCAGGACAGCCGGTCCCAGCGGACAGAAGGTGTCGAGATTTTTGCCCAGGTACCACGGGTTCCCCCTGGCAATCGCGGCTTTCTGCAGGTCGCGCGCAGTCACGTCGTTCAGCAGCGTATAGCCTGCCACCGCCGCCTCGGCTTCCTCCTCGCGCAGGCGGCACGCCTCCTGCCCCATCACCAGCGCCAGCTCGCCCTCGTAGTCGACCCGCCCCCACGCCGCATCGAGCCGGATGGCCTCGCCCGGTCCAATCACACAGTCGGGGCGCTTGCCAAAGATCGTCGGTTCCTCCGGCATGTCGTGCCCCAGCTCCGCCACATGCGCGGCGTAGTTGCGCCCCACACACACCACCTTGCCCGGCTGCACCGGGGCCAGGCGCCGCGCATCGGGTGGCAGCGCCGCCTGCGGCCGGGCCTTGCCGATTTCCGCCATCGCCTGTAGAACAGAGACACTGCACTGGCCACGGGCCAGCAGCCGGGTCAGCGTGGTGGGCGCCGGCGCGCCGGCATATTCGGGATAGATCTCCGCCAGGTCATAGCGGGCATCGTCCGTCTCGAGCACCAGGGTCGGCCGGTCTTCGTGCAGTACGCGGGCAAGCTTCATGAGGCGTCTCCGGAACCGTGCTTCACCGGCCAGTATAACAACCGCGAACCTTTGCACGCCGATGGGGTCTATAGGGGCTGAACGCCGACAACCACACAGGAGTGAACCGGATGCAATACGCTATTGTTGCCACCTTAACCGCTGCACTATTGGGGGCTTGCGCCATGGCCGAGACCGTATCCACTACCCTCGATGACCGCACCGACGTCGCGGTCACCGCCTACAACAGTGGCTTGGCGCTGGTGCGCGACGTGCGCAAGCTCAGCCTGCCGACCGGCGAACTGAACCTGCGCTTCGGCGATGTGGCCGAGAACATCAAGCCGGAAACCGTGAGCCTGCAATCGCTCTCGCAGGCGGGCTCGATCGCCATCTACGAACAAAACTACGAGTACGACCTCATCAGCCCGCAGAAGCTGATGGAGAAGTTTGTGGGCCGCGAAGTGACCCTCATGGGCCTGCGCGACAGCGAGCCCTTCGGCGAGCGGCAGGGCACCCTGCTCAGCACCAACGGCGGCCCGGTCTTCCAGATCGACGGCGAAATCTATCTCGGCCACCCCGGCACGGTGGTCTTGCCCGAGGTGCCCGACAACCTCATCGCCAAGCCCTCGCTCATCTGGCGACTCGAAAACACGCGGGCCGAGCAGGAGGTGGTGGCCACCTACCTGACCAGCGGCCTGAGCTGGCGCGCCGACTATGTGCTGACCCTGGCCCGCGACGAGACCACCTTCGACCTGGCGGGCTGGGTGACGCTCAACAACCAGAGCGGCGCCACCTATGACAATGCGAAGCTGAAGCTGGTCGCGGGCGAGGTGAATGTGGCGCAGCCAGATGCCATGTACGAGATGGCGCCGGCACCGATGGCCGCGCGCGCCATGGCCGCGGAGGACCTGGTCGCCAAGGAAGAAGCCTTCGCGGAGTACCACCTCTACACCATCCCCTTCCGCACCACCATCAAGCAGAACCAGTCGAAACAGGTCTCGCTCTTGCAGGCCTCCGGCGCCGCGCTGCGCAAGGTCTACGAATTGCGGGGCAGCAATTACTACTACTTCAACATCATGGACGAGCAGCTCGGTCTGAATCCCGCTGCCATCCTGGTCTTCGACAACGAGGAAGAGAATCAACTCGGCATGCCGCTGCCGGCGGGCACCATACGCATCTACCAGCCGGACAGCGAGGGCATGCTGCAGTTCGCCGGCGAAGACCGCATCGAACACACCGCCACGAAGGAAGAGGTGCGCCTCACGATGGGCGAGGCCTTCGACATCGTGGCCGACCGCCGTCAGACGGACTTCAAGAAGGTTTCGGCCAACACCTTTGAAACGGCTTACGAGGTCGAGATTCGCAACCGCAAAGACACGGCGATCACCGTCGATGTGATCGAGCCGATGGTCGCCGACTGGCGCGTGGTCGAGGCCTCGCACGAATACGAGAAACGCGCCGCCTTCACCCTGCAGTTCGCCATCGACGTAGCGGCCGACAGCACCGAGACGCTGACCTATCGCGTGCGTATCACGCGCTGACCTCTACCCCGCTGCGAAGCGCCGGGCCGCCGTGTCCGGCGCTTCGCCATCTCGGGGGCACCACGGGCCACCACGCGAATCTGGCGCGCCTGTCAGCATGCGCGCTACACTCGCGCGTTAGATTCACTGGGCAAGCCAGCACCGGCCAGAGCAGCGATTCGGGCCGCCCCGCTGGCCACGGAAGCCAACCACGATGATGCGCATGCTCTTGTTGTGTCTGCTGACAGCGGGCACCGCCCTGGCTCAAACACCGCCACCCGCCACGCCGGGCGCACAGCCCTTGGGCCCGCCCTCGCCCGGCACGCCCCGGGTGGCCCCCGGACAGGAAGCGCCCGAGCGGCGCCCGGCCGATGTGCCGCTGCGCTTCGCCGATGTCGCGCTCGAGATGGCCGTGCGCATGGCACTGGACAAGCCAGTCGGCAAACTGAGCGCCTTCGATGTTTACGAACTCGAAACCCTCGAGGCGCCCCAGGCCGGCATCCGCGACCTGTCGGGCCTGGAACTGTGCGTCAATCTGCGCAAGCTCGACCTGCAGGGCAACGCCGTGCGCGACATCACGCCACTGGCGCGCCTGCTCGAACTGCGCGAGGTCAACCTCGTCGGCAACCAGGTAACCAGCCTGGCCCCGCTGGCGGGCAAGACCAGGCTGACCCTGCTGCGCGCCGACCACAATGCCATCGCGGAACTGGGCGCGCTGACCCAATTGCCCGAATTGACCTACCTGTCGCTCGCGGGCAATGCCATCACCGATGTCGGCACCCTGCGCGGCTGCGCCGCCCTGCGCTATCTCGACCTGTCCGGGAACCAGGTGCACGACCTGGCCCCGCTCGCCGGGCTGCGTGCGCTGCGCGAGCTGCGCGCGCCATCCAACGCGATCAAAGACGTCAGCGCGCTTGCCGCCTGCACACAACTGGAAGCACTCAACCTGTCGGACAACCGCATCGAAGCTATCGGTGCGCTCAGCCAGTTGCCCGCCTTACGCGTCGTGCAATTGCAAAACAACGCGGTCGAATCGGTGGGGCCGCTGGCCGATGCCGTCGAACTGACCGGCCTCGAGATAGACGGCAATGCCGTGCGCGACGTGTCGCCAATCGCGGGTCTGCCCGCCATCACCTTGCTCGGCCTGTCGGACAACCCGGTCGCCGACCTGGCCCCGCTCGCGGCGCTCGAGCGCATCACGCGATTGCGCGTCTCGCGCACCGGG
>CAYMLC010000219.1:0-6302 GCA_964390765.1 uncultured Nitrospirales bacterium | reverse complement strand
ACTGCTGTGGTCTTGCAGGCCGATGAAGCCCTCGCGCAGGCGGTGGTCGCCTTCTTCGTATTCGTCGAGGTTTACATCCTGCACCACCACGCCGTTCAGCGTGACCTTGACATGAGGTCCATTCGCGAGAACCTCCATTTCATTCCACTCGCCGGGCGGCAGGCTGGCGTTTTCCGTGGGCGGCACCACGCTGTAGATGGCGCCCGTGTTCCCGTCGCCCGCATTGTCCTCTTCGAAATGGTCGCCGCGCAGTTGTAATTCCATGCCGATCTTCGACTGGCGCGCCGCACGCGGGGCCCGCAGGAAAATCCCGCTGTTGCCGCCCTCGTTGATCTTCCACTCCAGCCGCAGGATGAAGTCGGCGTACCGGTCGACCGTATACAGCGCCTTCGCGCCGAGTCCCTGCCATTCGATTTCGTCCGCCTCGTTCACCGCGAAGCCGTTCTGGTTCGTGCCGATAATCCACCAGCCGTCGAGGTCGCGTCCGTTGAACAGGGCGATAAAGCCCTCTTCCCGTTCCGCCGGCGCCAGCACGCTGTTGTCCGGTGTCCAGGGTTCTTTTTCGGCCGGGTTCATGAAGGCCGCATCGAGCGCATCCAGCGTCTCGGGCGCGCCATCCAGCACGAAGTGCACGTCTTCCAGCATGGGCTCTGGCGTGGGCTCCACCACCAGCACCAGCTCGTTGGCCGATTCATCGGTCAGCACATCGGTCACGGCGATGTCGCCGTTTTCTTCCGACGCCACCACCAGGTTGGGCGCGGCGCGCTTGAAGTAACGCGTGAGGCGGCCGGCGTCCGGCCCGTCGATCCAATAGATGGCCTGCCCGTGGTCCTTCAACGCCTCGCCCGCCACCGTCGCCGCGCGCGAACGGCTGGCCTCGTCCAGCTCCTGGCCGAACACGCGGACGATCACGGCCATGCGCTGGTCGTCGGCCTTGTCGATAACCTCGCCCGCGAGCGCCGGGATGGTCGGGTCAAGCGCGCGGCCGTCGTCTGAGTAGCCCACCAGACTGACCGCCACCGTGTTGCCGCCGTGCGCAGCCACCTGGCCCATGCCGGGCATGTAGGCCTGTACCGAAGTGCCGGGCTTCAGCGGTTGCTCGAGCATGGCCGCGTTCAGCGTCCAGAGTTTCGACCCCATCCGCAGGCGGTCGCGGTGCACGCGGAAGTCGTCTTCGCCATAGGAGATGCCGGCACAGCCCGAGGCTGCGGCCAGCAGAACGAGTACGCTGAGAATGTAGTAGCGGTTGATACGTGTGCGCATGGTGGCTTCCTCTATGTGCCCAAACGATACAGCCGCTGCATCTTAACAAAGCCATGGGTCGCGCGCATCCAGGGTGTGGGCATCCAGGGTGTGGGCATCCAGGATGCGGGCGTCCACGGTGCGGGCATCCAAGATACGGGCATGGCGCGTGCCCGCCCGATGTTTGCCCGCGGTGGAGCGGCGCGCATTGTGCCTCCGCTCTGTGCGCGCTACACTCCCCGATCGCCTGCCAGCAAGAGTGCCCCGGCCCGGGGTCCACGTGAGGAACGACGTTTCATGGCCAGCCGCCGCAGTCCGTCCAATGGCCACAGCAGCGCCATCGTCATCAAGGGTGCGCGCGAGCACAACCTGCGCGACCTGAACCTGAAGATTCCGCGCGAGAAGCTGGTGGTTATTACGGGGCTCAGCGGCTCGGGCAAATCGAGTCTGGCCTTCGACACCATCTACGCCGAGGGCCAGCGCCGCTACGTCGAGAGCCTGTCGGCCTACGCGCGGCAGTTCCTCGAGCAGATGGACAAGCCCGACGTTGACCTGATTGAAGGGCTGAGCCCCTCGATCTCGATCGAGCAGAAGACCACCCACCGCAATCCCCGCTCGACGGTGGGCACGGTGACCGAAATCTACGACTACCTGCGCCTGCTCTTCGCGCGTATCGGCACGCCGCACTGCTACAACTGCGGGCGCGAAATCAGCTCGCAGACGCCACAGCAAATCGTCGACGACATTCTGCGCCTGCCCGAGAAGACGCGCGTGCAACTGCTGGCGCCGCTGGTGCGCCAGCGCAAGGGCACGTACCAGAAGCTGTTTGAAGACGTGAAGCGCCAGGGGTACGTGCGGCTGCGCGTCGACGGCGATTTCTTCCACGTCGACGACGACATCCCGATGGAGCGCTACGTCAAGCACGACATCGATGTGGTGGTCGACCGCCTGCAGATCCGCGAGGGGATCGAGAAGCGGCTGACGGATTCGGTCGAAACCTGCCTCAACCTGGCCAAGGGCATCATCCGCGTGTGGTACGAGCAGCCGGGCGAACAGCCGGCCGAGCGTATCCAGAGCCAGCACCTGGCCTGTGTCGAGTGCGGCATAGCGGTCGAGGAACTGGCGCCGCGGATGTTCTCGTTCAACAATCCGCACGGCGCCTGCCCGCGTTGTACGGGCCTGGGCACCAAGCTCGAAGTCGACCCCGACCTGGTGGTGCCCGACCCCACGCTGTCGATAGACGAGGGCGCGGTGAAGCCCTGGAGCATGCGGCGCGTGCTGGACGGCATGTACCGCCAGGCCTTGCGCGCGGTGGCCGCGCACTACGGACAGAGCGTCTACACGCCCTGGCAGGAGTTGTCGGAGGACTTCCGCGAGATTGTGCTGTACGGTTCGCACGGCGAGGTCATCGATTTCAGCTACAAGACCTCGCGCATGCGGCACGATACGCAACGTCCTTTCGAAGGTGTGATCCCGAATCTCGAGCGCCGCTACCGCGAGACGGAATCGGCCAGCGCCCGCGACCTTATCGGACAGTTCATGGGCAGCTACCCGTGTCCCGATTGCAAGGGCGCGCGTCTGCGGCCCGAGGCGCGTGCCGTGCGCGTGGGCGGGCTGAACATTCTGGCGGTGACCGACATGTCGATCGGCCACGCGAATGCGTGGGTCGGGCAGCTCAAGCTGAACCGGCAGCAGAAGTTCATCGCCGAGCGCGTGCTCAAGGAAATCCGCGAGCGCCTCGGCTTTCTCAACAGTGTCGGCCTCGACTACCTGACGCTCAGCCGCGAGGCGGGCAGCCTGTCGGGCGGCGAATCGCAGCGCATCCGCCTGGCCACGCAGATAGGTTCGGGCCTTGTGGGGGTCGTCTACATCCTCGACGAACCCAGCATCGGCCTGCACCAGCGTGATAACGCGAAGCTCATCAAGACGCTCGAGCGCCTGCGTGACCTGGGCAACACCGTGATAGTCGTCGAGCACGACGAAGACACGATCCGTGCATCGGACTATGTGCTGGACATGGGTCCGGGTGCCGGTGTGCACGGCGGGCGCGTGGTGGCGCAGGGTACGCCGAAACAGATCGAGCGCAGCAAGAAGTCGCTGACCGGCCAGTTTCTGGCGGGCACCTTGCCGATGCACCAGCCGGAGAAGCCGCGCACGCCCAACGGCAAGGCCATTACCATCCGCGGCGCGCGCCACCACAATCTGAAGAAGGTCGATGTCGAGTTTCCGCTGGGTCTCTTCATCTGTGTGACCGGCGTGTCGGGCTCGGGCAAATCCAGCCTTATCAGCGAGACGCTCTACCCCGCGGTGATGCGTCAGTTACACAGCCAGACCCGCATGCGCCCGGGCCCACACGACGCCATTGAAGGGCTCGAGCACATCGACAAGGTCATCGACATTGACCAGTCGCCAATCGGCCGTACGCCGCGCTCGAACCCCGCCACCTACACGGGACTGTTTGCGCCCATCCGCGAGATCTTCGCGAAGACGCAGGAGGCACGTGCGCGCGGCTATAAGCCGGGGCGGTTCAGCTTCAACGTGCGTGGCGGCCGCTGCGAAGCGTGCGAGGGCAACGGGCTCATCACGATCGAGATGCACTTCCTGCCCGATGTCTATGTGCCGTGCGAAGAGTGCAACGGCACGCGCTACAACCGCGACACGCTGCAGGTGCGCTACAAGGGGAAGAACATCTCGGAAGTCTTGGAGATGACGGTCGAGGAGGCGGTCAAGTTCTTCAAGAATATCCCCGCTGTGCACAGCAAGGTGCAGACGCTGAACGACGTGGGGCTGGGGTACATAAAGCTGGGCCAGGCGGCCACCACACTCTCGGGCGGTGAGGCCCAGCGCGTGAAGCTGGCCACTGAACTGGCCAAGCGCCAGACCGGCCGCACGCTCTACATCCTCGACGAGCCCACCACCGGCCTGCATGCCGCCGACGTGGACAAGCTGCTGGTCGTCTTGCACCGGCTGACCGACCACGGCAATACGGTCGTGGTCATCGAACACAACCTCGATGTCATCAAGACGGCGGACTGGATCATCGACATCGGTCCGGAAGGTGGCGATGGCGGCGGCAAGATTGTGGCCTGTGGTCCGCCGAAGAAAGTAGCGCGCATCAAGCGCAGCCACACCGGCCAGTTCCTGAAGGGCAAGGTCTGAGCGCCACGGGGCGGGGTTGGTCTGAGCGCCACGGGGCGGGGTTGGTCTGAGCGCCACGGGGCGGGGTTGGCGCGGGCCGGCGCCGGCGTTTAAGCTGGCGGCATGCGCACGACCCGCCCGATTCTTGCCCTCTTGTGTTGGGTGCTGGCCACGGCCGCAGGCGCCACGCCCTATGTGCCGCCGCCCGGCGAATGGGCCACGCGCACACCGGCCGAGGCCGGCTTCGACCCCGGCAAGCTGGCGGCGGCGGTGGCCTTTGCCCAAGCCAGCGAGACCCCCATTACCGAAAAGACCGAAGACGCCATCCGCTTCTTTCTGCTGCGCGAGCCCCACAACGAGATCATCGGGCCGGTGAAAGATCGCGGCGCCCAGAACGGCATGCTGCTGCGCGATGGCTACATCGTGGCGGAATGGGGCGACACGCGCCGCGTCGACATGACCTTCAGCGTCACCAAGAGCTACCTCAGCACCGTGGCCGGCCTCGCATGGGACGATGGCCTCATCCGCGATGTGCACGACCCCGTGCGCGACTATGTGCGCGATGGCGGCTTCGACAGCGACCACAACCGCCCGATCACCTGGCACATGCTGCTGAACCAGACCAGTGGCTGGCAGGGCACGCTGTGGGGCAAGCCCGACTGGGCCGACCGCTTCCGGGGCGAACGCCCGCCGGTGCACGCGCCGGGCACGCACTGGCGCTACAACGACGTGCGCGTGAACCGGCTGGCCCTGGCGCTGTTGCAGGTGTGGCGGCGCCCCTTGCCGCAGGTACTGCGCACGCGCATCATGGACCCCATCGGCGCATCGCCCACATGGCGCTGGCATGGCTACGAGAACAGCTGGGTGGTGATCGACGGGCAGCGCATGCAGTCGGTGGCGGGTGGGGCGCACTGGGGCGGTGGCCTGTTCATCAGCACGCGCGACCACGCGCGCTTTGCGCTGCTCTATCTGCGCCGGGGCAACTGGGGTGGCGCGCAACTATTGAGCGAGGCATGGGTCGCGCGCGCGCTCACGCCTACTCCGCAAGAGCCGACCTACGGCTACATGAACTGGCTGCCCAATACCGACCGGGGCCGCTACGCCAGCGCGCCCGAGACCAGCTTCTTCGCGCACGGCGCTGGCAGCAACGTGTTCTGGTGCGACCCCGAGCACAACATCGTGGCGGTACTGCGCTGGATTCGCGAGGATCGCGTAGACACCTTCATCGCCCAGGTACTCGCCGCACTGAACGGCAGTGGTCCCGGGCCCGGCACGGCGCAGTAGCTGCCTATCGTGCCCGGCCGCCGTTCGTTATACTGTACGGCCACAAGTTCCAGCGAAGTACAACCCCCAATGGAGGGCAGACCGCGATGTCCATGACCGCCGAACCCACCGCCGCCGTGCCGGGCACCATCGCTCCGACCGACCCCAAGACCGGCGAGGCGTATTACAGTATTTCCGAGCCGGACGACGCGGCCATTGCGCAGGTCTATGAGCGGGCGCACGCCGCCTTCGAAGTCCTCCGCAAGATGACCGTGCGCCAGCGGCTGGACGAGTGCAAGAAGTTGCTGCGCTACATTCGCGACAACAAGGAACACATCATCGACCGCATCTGCCAGGAGAATGGCAAGAGCCGCTTCGATGCGCTGGTGACGGAAATCTTCAGCGTGCTCGAATCGATCGCGTGGTACGACAAGAACGCCGAGCGCATCTTGAAGGACAAGCCGCTCAGCACGCCGCTGCTGCTGTTGGGCAAGAAGGGCAAGATCACGTTCGAGCCGATGGGCCCCGTGCTCATCATCATGCCCTGGAACTATCCTTTTAACCAGGCGACCCAGCCCTTCCTCGACGCGTTTATCGCGGGCAATCCGGTCATCTATAAGCCAAGCGAATACACGCCGCTGCAGGGCCTGCTCGAAGAG
>CAYMLC010000218.1:2343-6303 GCA_964390765.1 uncultured Nitrospirales bacterium | reverse complement strand
AGCGCCCTGCCGGTCGACGCGCTGCTGGGTGGCGATGTGAGCGTGCTGCAGACGGAAGAAGCCGTGGTGGTCACGTATGACGACGTGCCGACCAAGGGCGCCACGCCGGTGCCGGGCAACCTGAACGACTTCCAGATCGAGCTGTTCTTCGACGGCACCATCCGCGTCAGCTATGTCGATGCCGACCCCGACGCCAGCGGTGTTATCGGGCTGAGCTTTGGCAACGGCGACGGTGTGAACCCGCCCAATGGCTTCGTCGAGAGTGACCTGACCAACGCCAACACGAAGGCCTTGGGCGCCGCGCTCTAGACCCGCGCAGAAATCATCGCCCGCGGAAAAAGTATCCGACGCCAACACCGCCCGGTGGCTGCGCAAGCGCCGCCGGGCGTTTTCTGTTTTCCGTGCTGCCTGCCGGGCCACGGGAACGCCCCGCTCTGCTTTCTTGGCCTCTGCCCGGTCTGCTGTGTAGGCTTGCCGTTCAGGCACTGCGAAGGAGTTACGGGCATGGACTTTGGCATCGGCGAAGAGACACGCGCGCTGCTTGCGAAGGTGCGCGACCTGGTAGACGCGCAACTGATTCCGCTGGAACCGGAACTGGCGGGCAGCACCTTTGCCGAGGTGCAGCCGAAGCTGGATGCCGTGCGCGCGCAAGTAAAGGCGGCCGGGCTGTGGCTGCCCCAAATCGAGCAGGCGCACGGCGGCATGGGGCTCGACCTGGTTACCTTCGGGCTGGTCGGCGCCGAGTTGGGCCGCAGCCTGATCGGGCACTACTGCTTCAACTGCCAGGCGCCCGACAGCGGCAACATGGAAATCCTGCTGCAGTACGCGAACGAGGACCTGCGCCAGCGCTATGTACAGCCGCTCTTGAATGGCGATATCCGGAGCAGCTTCTCGATGACCGAGCCCGAATTCGCCGGCTCGAATCCCGTCTGGATGGGCTGTACCGCGCAGCGCGATGGCGATGACTACGTCATCAACGGGCACAAGTGGTTCACCACCGGCGGCGACGGCGCGGCCTTCACCATCGTGATGGCGGTGACCAACCCCGAGCAGGCGCCCCACATGCGCGCCAGCCAGATTCTGGTGCCGATGGGCACGCCCGGCTATACCGTCGAGCGCAACACGCCCTGCATGGGCCACGAAGGCGACGGCTGGATGGGCCACGCCGAAGTACGCTTTACCGATTGCCGCGTGCCGCAAGCGAACCGGCTGGGCCCCGAGGGCGCCGGCTTCATGATTGCGCAGGAGCGCCTGGGGCCGGGCCGCATTCACCACTGCATGCGCTGGATAGGCATCTGCGAGCGCGCCTTCGAACTGATGTGCCAGCACGCCTGTGCGCGCCGCACCGCGCCCGACACGGCCCTCGCCGACAGCGCCATCGTGCAGGCGTGGGTCGCCGAGAGCCGTGCCGAGATCGATGCCGCCCGGCTGATGGTCTTGCGTGCGGCGTGGGAGATTGCGCACCACGGCCAGCGCGCGGCGCGCGAGCATGTGTCGGCGATCAAGTTCTTTGTGGCGAACACCCTGCAACGCGTGCTCGACCGCGCCATTCAGACGCACGGGGGCCTGGGCATCACCGACTATATGCCGCTGGCGTTCTGGTGGCGGCACGAGCGCGCGGCCCGTATCTACGACGGACCCGATGAAGTGCACAAGATCAGCCTGGCGCGGCGCGCCCTCAAGCCCTACCGCGAACAGGCGGCACAGACCGAAGGCGCCACGCCCGCGGGGATTCCGCGATGAGCCAGCCGCTACTCGACACGCCGCGTGCCGTACGCGAAGGTGAAGAACTCGACACCGCCCGGCTGCAGGCCTACCTCGAAGAGCATATCGAGGGCGCCGGCGGGCCGGTCGAGGTTGCGCAGTTTCCCAGTGGCTACTCGAACCTGACCTACCTGGTGCGCCAGGGCGAATGCGAATACGTGTTGCGCCGGCCGCCCTTCGGCAGCAAGGTGAAGAGTGCGCACGATATGGGGCGCGAATACAGCGTGCTGCTGGCGCTGCACCCGCTCTATGCGCCTGCCCCCAAGCCGGTGCTGCACTGCGATGATACCGGGGTGCTGGGCGCACCGTTCTACCTGATGGAGCGCGTGCACGGGGTTATCCTGCGCGAGAAGCAGCCGGAAGGCCTGAGCGTAACACCCGCGCTGACCCGCGGCTGTTGCGAGAGTTTTGTGCGCAACCTGGTTGACCTGCATGCGCTCGACTACGCGGCCGCCGGCCTCGGTCCCCTGCGCAAGGAGGGCAGCTATGTGGCCCGCCAGGTGAAGGGCTGGGTCGACCGCTACTACAAATCCCAGACCGATGAGATCCCCGCGATCGACGAAGTGGCGAAGTGGATGCAGGCCAATCACCCCGAAGACTGCGGCGACTGCCTGGTGCACAACGACTACAAGTTCGACAACCTGGTGCTCGACCCCGCCGACCTCACCCACATTCGTGGCGTGCTCGATTGGGAGATGGCGACCATCGGCGATCCGCTGATGGAGTTGGGCACGGTGCTCAGCTATTGGATCGAGGCCGGCGACCCACCGGCGGGTGCCATCGCCTGCTTCCTCACGCGGGCCGAGGGCGCCTATACCCGGCAAGAGGTGGTGGACCGCTACCTCGCGCTCAGCGGACGCCAGTGCGACGACTTCCGCTTCTACGGGGTGTTTGGCCTGTTCAAGTTGGCGGTCATCCTGCAGCAGATCTACTACCGCTACCAGCAGGGGCTCACAAAAGACGAGCGCTTCGGGCAACTGATCTTCATGGTCGGCCTGCTCGGCATGAAGGCCACCCAGGTGATCGAGACCGGCAAGCTCTAGCCGCGCGGCTAGCGCGTGATGCCGCGGCTGCTGGCGCGGATAAAGGCCAACAGGTGGGCGCGCTCCGGGGTGTCGGGCACCTGCGCTTCAATCGCCGCCAGCGCCTGCGTCACATTCAGTCCGCTGCGGCACAGCAGCCGGTAGCAGGCCTTGATGCCGCGGCGCGCTTCCGTGTCGAGGCCCGCACGTTCGAGCCCCACGCTGTTGGGGCCGTGGCATTTGGCCGGGTTGCCCTCGACCAGCATAAACGGCAGCACATCCTGGTTGATGCGGCTCATGCCGCCGATAAAGGCCAGCCGCCCGATGCGCGTGAACTGGTGTACCCCCGTCAGCCCGCCCAGTATCGCGCCGTCCTCAACCGTCACGTGGCCGCTCAGCGCGGCGCTGTTCGCCATGATCACGCGGTCGCCCACCGTGCAGTCGTGCGCCACGTGCGAGCACGCCATGAACAGCCCGCCGCTGCCGATGCGCGTCACCCGCTCTTCCTCGTCCGCGCCGCCCAGCGTACTCGCGCTCACCGTCACAAACTCGCGGAACTGGTTATGCGCGCCAATCTCGATACGGCCGATGCGGTCGGCCTCGTGCTTGAGGTCCTGCGAGGGCACGCCAATCTTTGCCCCGCTCGAGAACTGGTTGCCCGGTCCGGCCACCAGCCGCCCGGTCAGGTAGGCGTGCGGGCCCACGATGCAGCCGGCGCCCAGGTGCACGTGCGCGTCGATCACGGCATAGGGCCCCACCTCGACACTGGGGTCGAGCTGGGCGCGGGTATGCACAATGGCCGTGGGATGGATGCTCATGCTGAAAAATCCTGCCTGCCCGGGGTGCGCTCTTTTAGCAAACGATGAGCGCGCTTGCCAAGGGTTGCGTGGCGCACGGCCTGCTCGTTGGCGGCGGCTGTTGCGTTTCATCGGAAAAATCTCTAAATTTGGGGTCCTGGCCATCCCGTTTGCAGCCTGGCGGGAAGTTAAGGAAGCCATGGCGGAACACGACATCCTCACCCTTGAAGAGGTGGCCAAGTACCTGCGCGTCTCGGAGCGCACGGTCTACGAATGGGCCAACCGCGGCGAGATTCCCTGCGGCAAACTGGGCACCACTTGGCGCTTCAAGCGCACGGAAATCGAGCACTGGGTCAACCAGAAGCTGGGGTCAGGCG
>CAYMLC010000218.1:0-2333 GCA_964390765.1 uncultured Nitrospirales bacterium | reverse complement strand
GCGGATCTGGTCGGCGGTGACGATGCGGAAATGCTTGCTCATCTCGCGCGCCATCGGCGCCAGCGCATCGTCGGCGAAGAGCGCGCAGAGCAGATGCCCCGAGCGCACCGCGCGGGCACCGTCTCGCTGGACGAGGTGCTGGCGCCCGAGCGCTGTGCGCTGCTGGATGCGGCGGACAAGGAAACGGCGCTCACGGCACTGGTCGACCTGCTGGCCGCCGCGCCCGAGGTGCGCGACCGCGAGCTGCTGCTGAAGGAGGTCTTCGCGCGCGAGGCCCTCATGAGCACGGGCATCGGTTTTGGTGTAGGTGTGCCGCACGTGCGCCTGCCCAGCGTGAAGGATATCGTGATGGCGGTCGGCGTGAATGCGCGGCCGCTGGCCGATTACCAGTCGCTCGACGGCGAACCCGTTCGCATCGTGTGCATGGTGGCGGCGCGCGACGACCAACATGCGCAGTATCTGAAGACGCTGGCCGCCGTCAGTGCGATGTTGAAGCAGGAGGCCGTGCGCGCTGCGGTACTGGCGGCGTCCGATGCGCCTGCCGTTCACGCGCTGCTGACCGCCGCCGAGGGCTAGCGCGATGGAGCCATCCTTCGATGCGGGCACGATGCTGCTGGTCGGTGCCGTGTTGGTGGTGGGTACCGCGGGCGCCTGGGCCTTTCAGCGCCTGCGCTTTCCCCAGGTCGTCGGCTATATGGTTATCGGCCTCATTATTGGCGAGAGCGGCCTGCGTCTGGTCACGACGGAAGACCTCATTGCCCTGGAGCCGGTCAACCTCTTCGCCCTCGCCATCATCGGCTTCATTGTCGGCGGTGAGTTGCATGCCAGCGAATTTCGCCAATACGGCCGCCAGTTCGCGGCTATTGTCCTGGGTGAGGGCGTGGCCGCCCTGCTGTGCGTCAGCTTACCCATGTCGCTCCTGCTCTACCTGGTCAGTGGCAACCTGACCGCCTCAATCGCGGGCGCGCTCGTGCTGGGTGCCATCGCCAGCGCCACCGACCCCGCCTCGACCGTAGACGTGTTGTGGGAAAACCGCAGCCTCGGCATTCTCACCACCACCATCATCGCCATCGTCGCGCTGGACGATGCCCTTGCGCTGCTGCTCTACGCCATCGGCACCAGCCTCGCACAGCTCGTGGCCGGTACCGAGTTTTCGCTTGCGCACGAGGTGTGGGCGCTCACCATCGAACTCTTCGGCGCGCTCGCGCTCGGCATTGTGGTGGGGCTCGCGTTCTATCTGGCGCTGCGCGCGCTCAACCAGCCGGGCCGCAGCCTGCCGCTGGCCGTGGGTGCCGTGCTGGCCATCGTCGGCGTTAGCGCCCTGCTCGAGATGGACGTCATCCTCGCCACCATGGCCTTCGGTGTGACCCTCACGAACATTGCACCGCGCCGCAGTAAAGAGTTGTTCAGCATCGTGCAGTCGTTCGCCGCACCCATCTACGTGCTGTTCTTCGTGTTCGTCGGTGCGCGGCTCAATCTGCTCGATATGCCGCTGTGGCTGTGGGGCATTGCCGCGGTCTATGTGCCGGGCCTCGTCTTTGGCAAGATTGCCGGCGCCTGGGTCGGTGGCCTCGCGACCGGCGCCGACCCCGTGGTGCGCAATTATACCGGCCTCGCGCTGCTGACGCAGGGCGGCCTGGCCGTGGGCCTGGCCGTGATGGCCGGCAATCAGCTGGATGCGGTCCGCATTACCGACGACATGCTCCTGAGCGAGCTGGTCGTCTTCTCCGTCACGGCTACCACCTTCGCGGTGCAACTGGTCGGCCCGGTGGCCGTGGCCTGGGTCGTGCGCCGTGCCGACGAGGCCGGCCGCAATGTGACCGAGGAAGATGTGATCGCGGGGTTACGCGTGCGCGATGTGATGCGCACCGACATCCAGGTCGTGCGCGAGGAAGAGCCGCTCGACCGCGTCATCGATGCGCTGACCACCGGCGACTCGGCCGTGTTGCCCGTGGTCAACCACGCCAACAAGTTGACAGGTTACCTGTCCTTCGACGCCCTGAAGGAGGTGCTGGGCGAGCAGGAGACGTGGCCGTGGCTGGTGGCGCGCGATGTGGTGCGTCCTGCAACCGAGCGTCTGCAGGCCGACGAGCCGCTGAGCCAGGCGCTGCGCCGTATGCGCGAGACGGGGTACGAGATACTGTTCGTGACGGAGGCCGACGGGTCGAGCTATGTGGGGCTGGTCGACCGCTACAATGCGCGGCGCCATATCCGGCAGACGCTCATCACGCGGCAGCAGAAAGCGGCGGCGGGGCAGTAGGACGTGCAGGGCGCCGCCAGCGCCACACCAATTCGCCCGCGATGACGAGCCACACCGGCACCCACTCGAACCA
>CAYMLC010000217.1:0-6307 GCA_964390765.1 uncultured Nitrospirales bacterium | reverse complement strand
CGGTAATCATCATCAGCAGCGGCATGACCACCGTACCGATGGGGTCGATGTGGGACTGGGGATTCAGCGTCATGCGGCCAAGGAAACGGGCCGTACTGTCGCCGCAACGCCACGCCATCCACGCGTGGGCCGCTTCATGAAAACACAGCGCGAACAGCAGCGTGACGTACTGCAGCAGAATGCGCGAAGGGTCAATATCGAAGTTGCCAAACATGCCCGAAAACCTCAGAACTGGTTGCGGAAGGCCCCGCAGTATAGCGGGCGCCGGGGAGACCGCACCACGGCACAGCCGGTTTCCCGGTGGCCGGCCCTGTTGCGCCGGGCCTTAATGAGAATATTTTATCAATCAACAGACTTCCATTACACTGCCCCGATGTGCTGGCATGTGCGGCTGGCCGCGGGTGTTTCGTGGCGCGGGCACACCAGTGTGGCGCTGGGCAGGGGAACACATGGTTACGCTAGAAGAATGCCGCCGGCAGCTTGGCCCCGGCGTATCGTTTTATTGTGAGCACTTCCATGCGCCGGCGGGCGCACACATCGCGCTGTGGGGGCCGAGCGGCTGTGGCAAGAGCACGATGCTCAATCTGACTACGGGCCTGCTGCGGCCGGACAGTGGCCGGGTAACCGTGGATGGCGAGGCGCTGCACGAGAAGAGCGAGGCCGACCTCGACTATTTCCGGGGCGAGCGCGTGGGCTTCGTCTTTCAGACCTTCAACCTGCTGGGCCCGTTCACCGCGTTTCAGAACGTCATGCTGGCGATGCGCTTCAGCGACCGCATTCCGCCGCGGCAGTGGAAGGCGCGCGCACACGAATTGCTCGAGCGCGTGGGCCTCAGCCACCGCCTGAAAAACAAGCCGGCGGCCTTGAGCGTGGGCGAGCGGCAGCGTGTGGCGATCGCGCGTGCGCTGGCGAACGACCCGAAACTGATTGTAGCGGACGAGCCGACGGGCAGCCTCGACCCGAAGAACGCAAAGGCCGTGATGGCGCTGTTGCTGGAGGTGTGTACCGAGCGGGAAGTAACCATGCTGCTGGTGACGCACGACAGGGAACTGGCGGACCAATTGCCGCAGACCTACGACTGTAGCGCGCTGGTGGCGGAGGCGGTGGCATGAGTCTCTGGGGCATCGCGTGGGCCTATCTGTGGAACCGCAAGCTGACGACAGGACTCACCATATTGTC
Organism: uncultured Nitrospirales bacterium; assembly: GCA_964390765.1. GTDB lineage: Bacteria > Hydrogenedentota > Hydrogenedentia > Hydrogenedentales > JAGMZX01 > CAYMLC01. The sequence goes on along the minus strand of CAYMLC010000217.1, from coordinate 5,128 downwards.
GGTGGGGCTGGCGGTAGCGCTGATCTCGACCGTGCTGACCCTGCGCGACGAGACCCGCAAGCGCTTTGAAGAAGAGGGCCAGGCCTTCGACCTGGTGATTGGCGCCAAGGGCAGCCCGCTGCAGTTGGTGCTCAGTTCGGTCTATTACATGGACAGCCCGACCGGCAATATCCCCTACTCCGACTACGCGCGTTTGCTGGAAGAGCCGGACGTGGCGAATGCCTATCCCATTGCGCTGGGCGACACCTACCGCGGCGCGCTGATCGTGGGCACCACGCGCGACTTCTTCGACCACGTGTGGGAGAGCCCCTTCACGAATGAGGTACGGCGGCCCTTCGTGCTGGCGGATGGGCGCTATTTCGAGCGGCCGACGGAGGTGGTGGTCGGCGGGCTGGTAGCGGCGCAGAACGGCCTGTCGGTGGGCGACAGCTTTGTGGGTACGCACGGCTTCGTAGAGATGGACGCCGCGTTGGCCGAGGCGGCGGGCATGACGGGGCATGCGGACACGCCGTTTCAGGTGGTCGGCGTGCTCGAGATACGCGGCACGCCCAATGACCGCGCCATCTTTACGCACATCGACAGCGTTTACCTGATGCATGAAGATCACGAGGAATACTTCGTGTCGCCGGGCGAGGCACTGCGACGGCAGGCGGAGGCCGAGCAGGCCGCTGAACCCGACGCGGGACTCACCAGCGACGCGCACGCTGCTGACCAAGCGACTGAATTCGCACCTGTCGACTACACCAACAAGGCGATCACGGCGGCGCTGGTGCAGCTCGAATCGCCCGCGCTGCGCTTTACTTTCAAGCAGTACGTGAACGAGCAGTACAACGCGCAGGCGCAGATACCGATTCAGATTATCTCGGACCTGTACGACAACCTGCTGGGCACGGTGAAGGCGGTGCTGTTGGCCATTGGTTATCTGGTGGTGGTCATTTCGGCGTTGAGTATTCTGATTGGCCTGTATCTGTCGATCATCCAGCGCAGGCGCGACCTGGCCATCATGCGGGCGCTGGGCGCCTCGTCGTACGAGATTTTCGGCGCCGTCTTGATCGAGGCCTTCTGGGTAACGGCGCTGGGCATTCTGTCGGGCTGGCTGATTGGCGGTGTGGTATCGTACGGAGTAGGCCTCTACCTCGCGCGCGAGGTGGGCATGCAGATTGGCGCGCTCACGCTGAGCCGCGAGGCCGTGGGCGCCTTCGCGACGGTGGGCATCGTTGGCCTGCTGGCGGGTATTATTCCGGCCATACAGGCGTACCGCACCGACGTGGCGCGCGACTTGGCCGCGCCCTGAGCGTAGGCGTCGAGACGAGTTAGGAACGAAGCGTTATGGCACGCATGCGGCGTCGCGCCCAGCGCGACTTCACGATCATCTTCGGCATTGTGGCGGTACTGGGCGTACTGGCGGGCGCAAACTATGTGTTCGGCCTGGGCGACAAGGTGGCGCAGTTTACGGCGATGCGCGTAACGCTGGAAGAACAGCGGCGCGCCGAGGGCATCCAGCTGCTGAACTGGAAGCTGGTGCAGGAGACAGGCGGCAGCCGCTTTACCGGGCCGGACTATCACGAAGAGCTGGTGGCGCTGGACGGCGCGTATGTGAACCTGATCGGCTTTATGACGCCGCTCGACCGCTTCCGTAATGTGAGTGAGTTTCTGTTCCTGCCGCTGCCGCTCGAGTGCTACTTCTGCAACGTGCCGCCCATGCGCGACGTGTTCGTCGTGCAGATGGCCGAGGGCGAAACCACCAACCTCTACGAAGAACCCGTGCTGGTGCAGGGGCGGCTCGACCTGAGCGCGTGGGACTCGCACAAGTTCTTCTATGCCCTGCGCGACGCCACCCTGACCGCGGCGGAATCGGGCACCGTCTTGCCGCGCTTCGGCACGAAGAAGATTGACGAAGAGCACATGGCCCCGCAGCACGGTCAGGAGCCCGAACTGGTTGAAGGCATGGAGCCGCCGACCGGCGAGCTATAGACGGCTACGCACGACCGCGAGTTCGAGCGGCTCGTGGGTTATGCGCACGGTATCGCGCCAGGCCGCGGTCTCGATCGTCGCCGTGTAGTTACCTTTGCTGCCATCGACCGCAAGCGTAGCCGGCGGCACATCGCCGCGCGCGGGCAACAGCAGCCAGCCCAGTACCACCGTCTCTTCATAGGCTGCATCCGTCTGGTAAACAAAGGCGTGACTGGCCGTGCGCTCGTTCAGCGCTACCGCATACCAGCCGAAGGTACCGGCCTCCTCCCCATGGTGCCGCACCACCGTCCAGTCGCGTCCGGTAGCGGGCACCACGCGGATGTTGCCCTGCGCCGGGTCGCCGGTCAGCAAGGCGTCGCCCATGCGCTCGACCTGGCAATCGGGATGCAGGTGCCAGGTAACGTGGACCGTGGGACGGCCGGGAGCGTCTTCGCCGGCAGGAAGGGCGGTCTCGACCTCGTCGAACACCAGCCAGTACTGGCCGCGCACATACGCGACCGTACGCGTGTGAACGGCGTCGGCGGGGCCGTTTTCGTAGCCATGCGCCCACGTGCCCCAGGCCAGGTCGTAGTCCCGGGTGAGGGTGCCTTGCCCCGCGAGTGATGCGCGGTTGACCGCGTGCACCTGCCGCTGCGCGGCGTCGGCAAAGGTAAGGGTGTTGTGCGCGTGCGTGGTGCTGAAGACCCAGTTGGGCGTGGCGTAGGCGAAGTGACCGGGGTCGATCAGCAGGTCGCGCCCGTGGGCGCGCACGGCAATATTGAGCGCGTCGCGCTGGACCCGCGCGAGACCCGGCGCGCCCATTTCGAAGTAGCTCCAGTGCGCGTCCTGCTCGAAGCCATTGCGCGAGATGAGTTGGCCGGCCCAGGGCGCGAAGTAGCTTGGCGGGCCCTCGGGTGCCCAGCCGCTTTCGCCGGCAGAGGCGATGTAGCGCCAGTCGGGCCGCTCGAATGCTTCGGCCGCGCGCAACACCTCGGCCCGGTGGTCGTGGGTCACGCTGTCGTTGTTGCGGGGGCCATTGCCGTCGGGCCTCAGTGAATAGGCCAGGTGGTTCCACATGCGCTCGAGCGTATCGCGGTAGCCCGCGTGCAAGGTGGCGCCAGCCCGCTGCAGCGTGGCGCCCGTGTCGGTGTAGTAGGTGATCAAGCCGCGCTGAAAGTGGGCCCCCGTTTCCTTCATGGACCCATCCGGATAGGCCATGGCCGCCATGTCGCGCGCCAGGCGGTTGGCGGCAATGTCCCGCCAGATGGCTGCATCGCGCAGCTCGGGCCAGGCGACAGCGATATGGGCGAGGCCGTTGGTCTCCATGGCGGCCCAGATGCCGGGACGCGAGCCAAACCGGCTGAGGGCAGCGGCGTGTTGGGGCACCGCCGCCAGCAGCAGCAGACGCGTGCGCGGGGTCAGCAGGTCGCCCAGGGCGTAGAAGCCCTGTGCCCAATGACGCACGCGATAGGTGACTTCGAGGCTGCGCCAAGTCGGGGTGTACACGCGCTCGCCAGGCGGTGGGTTCTGCAGAATCCAGTCGCGTACGTGGGCATCCCAGGCGGCCACATAGCGCGTGTCGCCCGTTTCGCGATAGGCATCTATCCAGTCTTCGAGGTGGTACTGCCGATTGAGCGACGCCGTCCACGACGGGGTCACGCCATCGGGAAGGTGAGACCAGTCGATCTGCCCGCCCGGAAGGCGCTGCAGCGAAGCGGTCTGGCCGGCATAGGTAAACGTGTCTTCGAGCGCGGCGTCGGGGTCGGTGGGCCCGGGGTCCCACTCGGTCACGGGCTGAATCGTGCGCTGGTCGGCGTCCAGGTTGTCGTAGTAGGCGAGCAGCGCGCGGCATGCGGCCGGCCAGTCTGCCTGCTCCACTGCGCGGGCGACGGGCGCAAGCGCGTCTTGCTGCAGGTCGAACGCGGCAAAGAGCCGTGTGCGCGCCTGCACATCCTGCTGGGCAAACGTCTCGGCGGTATCCGCGGCGGCGCCGAAGGCCAGCAGTACGCCTGCGAGGCAACGCACGGCGCTACTCACCGAAGCGTGCGCGCTCGGCGCGGATGCGCAGCCAGCGGCATTGAGCGGCCAGCTTGCCCAGCCATTCGGCGGCACCGAAGCCGGCGACGGGCGCACCCTTGCGCTGGATGAACTGGTACGAGACGGTCATGATGTGCTTAATGCCGACGGCATAGTAGAGCGCGAATCTCTCGGCATAGCTGAGGGTGCGGCTGTACTGGTAATTGTCGAGGAGCACGTTGAAGCGCCAGGTCAGTTTTTCCGGGCTGTCGGTGGTGCGCACGCAGAGATTCGAACAGGCATAGGCGATATCTTCGAGATAGCAACCATCACCGGCGAACTCGAGGTCGACAATGGCAACCAGGTTGTGGCCGCGAAACATGAGGTTGCCGCTGTGCCAGTCGCCGTGAATGAGTCCGGTCTCGAAGGTACTGCGCTTGCCGGCGTCGAGTTCCTTGGCCGCTTCATGCAGGAACAGCGCAATCTCGTTACAGGCCTGTTCGGCATTCGGTGCGCCGGTCTGCTGCGCCTGGGTATAGAACTGCTGAAACGCGTTGCGCGGCACCTCGCTGAAACGCCACATGCGCGCATCGCGCGGCGGGCACGGCAGGTCGCGGCAGACCTGGTGGAACTTTCCGAGTGCGCGCGCGGTGGCCGTCAGCGTCTCGGTGTTCATGGGCATGGGTTCCGCCTCGATGAACTGCTGCAGCTCCATGGCCCAGTTGTCGTCTTCGAGCAAGGTCTTGCCGCGGCGCGTCGGCAGAATGCGTGCAACCGGCAGGCCGTGCGCATCGAGGTGATGTGACAGGCGATGCTGAAACGTGAGCGCGTCGAGAATGGACAGCTCGCGCTTGTAGGTCTTCACGAGGAAGCGGCCCGCCGCCGTATCGACCACCAGCTTGCGGTGGCGGCGCTGATGGGCGCCCGCCAACGGCACGATCGCACCCACCTCGCCCACGTCATAGTTGCGGGCGATGAGGTCGCGCAGTACGCCGGTGCCGCGGGCGGCTTCGCTTACGGCATCTGGAGCATCTGCTCCGACACCACGTTCGGCAGCAGGGCTTCCTTCGTCCACCACGTTGGTTTCATCTTCCGCTGTGAAAAGAGTTCGCGTGCCTGGTCGGTGTGGTGCGGGGATTCCGGATTGGCATCCTGACCC
>CAYMLC010000216.1:2860-6330 GCA_964390765.1 uncultured Nitrospirales bacterium | reverse complement strand
CCGCCCGCGCGCACGTACGCTTCGATACGTTCGACCAGTGGCTCGGGGTCTTGCGAATAGGGGGCGCCCAGGATGAACAGTGTCTGGCTGGGTTGCGGGTCGAGGAAGGGCCAATCCGACAAGTCGCGCGCGACGTCCATCTGCGGCAACGCGGCCAGGCTGTCGTGCACCGCGCGCACGCCCAGTGGTGCGGCGCTGAAGGTTGAGTACTGCGGATAGGCCTCGCCGTGGTCGAGGCGCAACGCAATCAGGCGATAGCTCTGCACCAAAAGCAACAAGCCCAGCGCCGCCGCCACGCCGATGAGCAGCGGCCTACCCATTCAACATACCGCGCAACTGCTTGCTGTGCGCCAGAAAAGACTCGGTCTGCGTGCGCGTTGCCGGGTGCGTGCCATACCACACCGACTCGTAGGCGCCGGTCGCCCGTTGAAACATGCCCACCAACTCGGGGTGCACATGGCTGCGGCGGCGCAACTCGTTCAAGTAATCCCGGTTCGTCTTGGCCCGGTTCACCGCAATCAACTGCTGCTCGTCCAGCCAGGCCAATTCCGCCAGATAGAGCGCGCGCATGCTCAGGCGGTACTCGCCTTTACGGTAGAGTTCTTCCGCCATGCGCAGCCAGCCCGCTTCTGGCAGGTCGGCCGCGCTCACCGATTCGTCTTCCAGGTCCGTTACCGCAGCGGGCTCGGCTTCCTCATCCGGCGCCTCGGCCTGGCGGGCGCGGTACTCCAGGTACAGACGCCGGCCCAGGACCAGCACAAGGATGGCGGTGCCGATGATGGTAATGCCGATTAACAACCCATCCAGCCGCGGCAGCGAGGGCGGCACCCAGTTCCAGCCGCCCGGCCCGCCCACCCCGGGATTGCGCGGTATGAACAGGCCGAAGAACCAGCGGATGGCGCTCCAGATGCCCTCGACGATCCACTCCGTCCACTCGTTGATCCAGTTCGCCCACGACTCAATCCAACTCAGGTCGGCACCTTCCAGGTCGGGCGTCCAGGCGGGGCGCGCTTCGCGCCAGGTGAACACCGGCGTGGTCAGTGTGCGCTCCATCTCCTGGCTGAACGCGTCGGCGGCTACGGCACGCTCGGTCGCCTGACCCCACGCGGGCGCCGCGCCCAGCAGCGCCACGGCCAGCAACACACCGGCCAGTGCCATCGGCCCGCTTCGGCTTGCCGCGCGCCGTTGCAGGGCCGCCTGCAGATCGCGCCCCGATTCCGTGCTCGATGCGTAGAAGCTGCGCAGGGCGAAGGCAGCCTTGGCGGCGGGGTCCAGCAGGCAATAGGTGAGCGCGACCATGACCACCAGCGCCGTGCCGGTGTCGAATGCGCCGGGCGCGCGCAGCAGTTCGGGCGTGGTGCCCGTGAGCGTGGCGCCCAGCGACACGGCCAGTTGCAGCGCGACCAGCAGATTCACCAGCAGCAGAAAGCTGAAGGGCGCCGCCACCAAGACCAGTGCACCGAGTAAAAACAGGAGCAGAAGAGCCGTGCCATCGTTCAGTGCTTCGCCAACAGTCAGCAGCACGCCACCAGCCAGCAACAGCGTCACCGCGGCGGCGGTCAGCACCATCGGGCTGAGCAGCCAGAACAGCGCCAACGTCAGGCGTGGCCACATGCGTGCCTCGCGTGCGGCCCGCTTCACCAGCGTGCGCGTGTCCGGCACGGCGCCATCGTCGTGGGCCAGCGCACCCTGGTAAAAGGCGTAGACCACGGGTGCGCCCAGCAGTGTCGGCAGCGCCACCGGCCATACGAGAAAGGCGGTGGCATGGATGAGCCCCTGGTGTGAAGCCGAGCGCAATGCCTGCCCCAGCGACAGCGGCCTCGGCGAGCCGCGCCGCAGGTGCGCCAGCAGGTGCTGGACATAGCGCGCATGCGCGAATTTCATCCAGATGAACAGCAGCCCCAGGCCGAGCGCCCCCGGCGCCAGCGCGGCTGCGCCCCCGGCCACGTATTGCAGCGTGCTCCAGTAAGTCATCAGCGCCAGCACAAACGGCAAGGTGCCCACGTAGTACCACGCCAGCGCGGCCGGTGGCGCCGTGCGCAACAGATACAGCGCGGCGTCGCTGCACCCCCACAGGCTGGGCGCGTAGGCGCGTTGCCAACTCATGGCGTGTACCCGTCGACGGGCAACATCAGTACCACGTGGCCCGCCGCCTGCAGCACCCACGCCACGAGCGCAATGGCGACTGCCAGCCGCAGCCCCCCAAACAATGCGCCGCGCCAGGCCCCCGCGCCGCGGGCCGCTGCCTGGGCCTGGGCCTGCGCCTTGGCACCCAGGCAGGCGCTGCACATGAGACGCCCGGCGTGTTCGGTCAGGCACTCCCGGCAATACGTGTGCTCGCACGAAACACAGCGCCCCGCGGCCTCGCGGTTTGCGTGGTTGAAACAGCGTGCGCGTGCCAGGGTCGCCATGGGCTAGCCCACTCGCCGCATACGCGTGCGGTCGCGGTAGAGCAGCACCAGGCCCGCCGCGCCGACGCAGATGTAAATCACCGCGCAGAGTCCGATGTAGACCAGCAGCCCATCGTTCAGTGGGCCGCCCATCCAGGGGCCGCCCTGGCCGACCATCGCGCTCTCCCATGGGTTGAACGTCTGGTCGAGGAAGTACCAGTGCGCGCCCATTAAGACGGTGGCTGCCAGGGTCCAGAAGCGCAGGTCAGGCGGCAGCCGCGTGCCGCGCTGCGCAATCAGCGCGGCGAAGCCCGTGGCCAGCACACCCGCCGCGACAAGACGCAGCAGTAAGGTCTTGGGGCCACTCACGAAGGCGAGGTCGGACGCGATAAGCACGCCCAGCGCGACCATGCCCCAGAAGAAAAATTCGTGGCCACGCTCGCCCCACGTGCGCAAGGGCAGCGCGGCAATCTGCAGGCCATGGTTCGTAGCTGCGCTCGCCGCTTTCGGGGGCGCCTCGGCACGCACCGCCGGGTTCACCGTGCCGCCCTGCGCCTCTTCAACCCGCCGCCGCAGGTCAACTAGTGCCCCGCGCACGTGCGCGTACGAGACCAGAGGGCCGGGCAACGTGACGCTGCCCACGCGCGTGTGCAGACAGACCTTGGCCGTCGCGCCACGGGCGAGCATGAGCGCGCCAAACAGGCCAAAGGCACATGCCCATCCCAGTGCGAACAAGACGTCTTCGCCGAATGCGGGCCCTGTAACGACGGCGAGCAGCACGTAGAGGGCTGCACCACCCAGCAGGCCGACGGCCACCAGACACGCGGCGATCACCTGGCTGGTGTGGGTGCGCTGCGCGCTGATGGCTTCGATGTCGCGGTACGCGATGCGCTGCACCTTGTCCTCATTGCCTTCGAGGCGCACCACAGCCAGGTGCTGCGCGCCGAAGAACAGCGGTGCGCCACGCCAGGCGGGGGTGTACGGTGGTGTTGCCATGCCTCTTCCGTGCGTTCTGCTCAGCCGCCTGCCGCCGCAACAATCGCGGAGACAAAGGCGATGGTACCCAAGAGCCCGCCCGCC
>CAYMLC010000216.1:0-2850 GCA_964390765.1 uncultured Nitrospirales bacterium | reverse complement strand
AACAGCGCCAGCAATGCCAGCGCCGGCGAAGGCCGTCGCGGATTGTTGCGGCGCTCCTTGTTCAGCAGCCAGCGCACCCCGAGATACCACACTGCCGGAGCCACGACCAGGCCGAAAAAGGGCGTCAGCGATAAGGGCGACAGCAAGAGCGCCAGGCGATCATTGCGGTTGTACCGACTCTGTAAGTCGGCCGGCACCTGGTCTGCCGTGCCGCTTGCCTGCATGCCCTGCTCGATGCAGCGTGGGCACAAGGTGCGGTCGTCGGGCTGCTGCGCGCAATGGCTGCACACGAAACGCCCACAGTGCGTGCACGCGTCGTTGGCCTGCAAGTGCTGATGGTAAAAGCAGGTGGCGTGTTCGGTATCGCCCACAAGCGGTGCTCGCTTCTCGGTGGTGGGCCGGTGAATGGCCGGAAACAGAACGTTGAACTGGATGGTGCCGCAATACGGACACGGTGCGAAGTCGGCGCGCGCAAAGTATTCATCCGGCAACGGCTTGCTGCAGCGCAGGCAGTTGGTGGGGGCGATGGTCATGGCGCTTCGTTGCGCCGCACGACGCGTGTGTCGGCGATCAGGTCGTGCAGTGCGGTGCGCTCCCCCGTGAACGCAATCATCAGGTAGCCGACGCCGAAAGTAAGCAGCGTGACCCATTCCGCGAAATAGCGGCCAGTCGCGCGGGGCATCGAGATGCGGCTGCCATCCCCGCGGACAATGGCGTAGCCAAGCGCCAGTTTCCCCGGCGTGCCACCGAAGCGGCCCACGAAATAGATGTAGTAAAAGAGTGAGACGGCAAAGCCCAAAAGGCTGCCCAGAAACATGGTGGCTACGGCCAGTGCGGCCACGGCCTCTTCGTTGAGCAGGCTCAGGTAGAGGCCCAGGAAAAAGACGGGCGCGAACACACTGTATAACAGAAAAGTATCGAGGGCCCGCGCGCCAAAGCGCGGCCACAGCCCCACGACCGGGATACTGGCCCGCGACAGCCCGTCCTGCAAGACACGCTGAAAGAAGCGGTGCGCGTAGGGCAGGCCGACATAGGCGCCCGCGAAGGCGATCGCCTCGTTCAGTGGAAACAATTGGCCGCTCTCCGCACACATAACGGTGGCGCCGGTCGCTGGCTGCGGCGCCTCGAGCGGGTCGGTGCTTGGCGCGCCATCGGCAAGGTGGCCGTATCGCTTCCAATCCGGCATCCCCGGCTGCCACACATACGTATCGCTGCCGATGGTTCCGTTGGCGACCCGTGCACGAAATCCCGCATCGTCCAGCGGACCAATGCGTTCACCCCCGTGTGCGTAATACCAATCCACGCCTGCAACTCCCCTGCGCGCGCGCCGTGTGTTAGCCTGACCCGGCGCACGTGTGGGAATCAACCCTGTGCCAGCGCGTAGACCAGGCAGCCGCGAGACGCTATCCATGAGCACGTTCACCGACCAATCCATCGTGGTCACCGGCGCGTCCGAGGGGATCGGGCGCGCGCTGTGCCTGGCGCTCGCACCGCAGGCGCCGCGCCTCACCATTGCCGCACGCAACCGCGCACGCCTTGAATCGCTGCGCGAAGAAGCGCTGGCCGCGGGCGCGCGCGAGGTGCTGGTACACCCGGCCGATGTGACCGACCCCGAGGCGTGCCGGGCCCTGATAGCGGCCGCGGCCGATACCTTCGGGGGCATCGATGTGCTCGTCTGCAATGCCGGCGGCACGATGTGGACGCGGCTCGACGAGATGGAGAGCCTCGACATCTTCGAACGGCTCATGCGGCTCAACTATCTTGGCAGCGTCTACTGCACCTACTACGCCGTGCCGCATCTCAAGCAGCGCGCTGGCCGCATTCTGGCCATGTCCAGTGTGGCCGGGCTCACGGGCGTGCCCACGCGCACCGCGTACAGTGCCAGCAAACATGCGATGTTCGGCTTCTTCGATTCGCTGCGGGTGGAGTTGGCCGACGCGGGTGTCTCGATCACCGTGGCCGCGCCCGACTATGTCCTGAGCGAAATCCACCGGCGCGCCCTCGGTCCCGATGGTCAGCCACTGGGCGACAGCCCGCTGCAGGAGGACCGCATCATGACGGCGGAGCAGTGCGCGCGGCTGTGCATCGCGGGCATCGAGCGGCGCAAGCGGCTGGTGCTCACCTCAACGCGCGGTAGAGTTGGCCGCTGGGTGAAGCTCATCGCACCGGGACTGATGGACCGCATCGCTGCCAAGGTGATCCGCGACGCGAAGTAGCGGCGACGCGGCGGCTACTTCCCTGCGGCCTGCTGCGACGTGCCCTGCAGCGGCGTGACGGTCGTGTGCCGCATATCGCCACGCAGCACGATCATGGCCTCTGGCGTGATGTACGTATCTTCGATATGCAGCCGGCTCAGATTCTCCAGCTGGCGCAGCACCGGCACGCTGCGATTGGTGATCTCCGCGCCCTGTATCCACAGGTTACTCAGCTTTTTGAACGACACCATCTCTTCGAAGCCCACGTCGGTCACGCTGGTATCCCACACACGAAAGTCACGCAGCTCGGTCAGGCCCGTCAGCCGCGCAAAGCCGCTGTCACCGACCGACGTATACTTCAGGTGCAGCCCGCGCAGGCCCACCAGACCCGCCAGCGCATTCAGGTGTTCATCGCGCACATCCGGCCCCGACAGGCTGATCGTGTGCAGCGCGTCGGCCGGCAGCTCCGCCAGGTGGTGCAACTGCGCAGTCGCGTTGAAGGCCACTTCCAGCTTCACCTCCTGGCCCGCCGGCAGCACCACCCGCCCGCGCGCGGGCCGGAAAAACGCCCAGTTGTCCTGCGGCAGTTCGCGCCACTCGCGCGTCAGCAACTGGCCCAGGCTGGCTTCGAAGGGAAAGGTCACCACGCGCTCGG
>CAYMLC010000215.1:0-6370 GCA_964390765.1 uncultured Nitrospirales bacterium | reverse complement strand
CGTAGGTACGAGTCAAATCACTGCAGTAGCCGCCGTGCCGGCACCCCATGTCGATAAGCACGATATCGCCCGGCTGCAGCGGCGTATCGCCCGGCATGCCGTGCGGCAGCGAACTGCGCGCGCCGAAGAGGACAATCGTGTCGAAGCTGGTGCCGGCCGCGCCGCGCCGCTTGAATTCGTACTCGATGGTGGCGGCCACTTCGCGCTCGCGCATGCCCGGCGCGAGCGTGGGCAACACGTCGGCCAGCACGCCCTCGGCCAAGGCACTCGCAGCGCGGATGGCCGCAATCTCTTCCTCGTCTTTCACCATGCGCAACAGGCCGGCGGCCGGGTCGAGCCCCACCGCTTCGGCCCGCGCCGCACCGCGCATCTGGTCGATCACAGCCACCGTGTGTTCCGCCGCGTCGAAGCCCACCTGCGCTACGCCGCGCGCGTGCAGCCATTCCCCCGCCGCGCGCGCCAGCACACCCGAACGCTCTTCCACGGGCACGGCCGCCACCTGCTCGCGCGCCTGCTCGGTGTAGCGTGAATCGACCAGCAGCGCCGCCGCATCCGCGGTCAGCACGAGGGCCGAGGTGGTGCCGCGAAAACCGGTGAAGTATTGGTTGGCATCGGGCGACGCGCTGAAGAAGCCACCGCAGTCCTGGCGGCTGCACGCGTCGCGCAGGCGCGAAAGGCGTTCGGCATAGTTCGGCATGGCGGTCGTCCTCCCGGCTATTGGGCTTGTCTCGCGCGTCGCTCGCGAGTCGGTTGCCGCGGCGCCTACAACAGGCCCGCGCGCCAGCGCGCCACGCGAATCGCTTCGGCGCGCGCTTCGTATGCAGCGGCTTCTTCGCGCAGGGCGCGCGCTTCATTCGGGCGGCCCGCCGCTTCATAGGCCGCCGCCAGGTCGCGTGCGCTGCCGCCGGCACTGAACTGCATGCCGTGGCTGGCCGGCGCCAGGGCCGCGGCACGCCGCATCTGCTGCAGGCCACGCTCGTACCAGTCAAAGGCCGTTGCATCGGTCTGGCGCTGGCCGCGCCGGTAATACATCTGCGCCAGCTTCAGCCGGTGCTCGGGCGTGTGCGGACTGCGCGATACCGCCTCCTCGGCCCAGCGCTCGGCCGCTGCCAGCAGGCTGGCCAACTCCGGCTCGGGCGCATTGGGCGCATGCACGCGCACGTCGTAGAGACTGGCGTGGAAGTCGCTCAGGTAGGTGGGCAACTCGGGGCCCTCGGGATAGCGCTGGGCAAAGGGCGCCAACTGCTCGAGAAAATGTTCCGCATACGCCTGCGCAATGAACACGCTGCCCCACGGGTTGCGCATCACCCAGAAGGCGCCGGGCGGAATGGGGGCGCCGGGCGCAAGCCGCCGCTGGTCGTATACGAAGAAACCGTTTTCCTCCAGCGGTTCGCGTTCGGGGACCAGCAGCAGCACGTCGCGCGCCGGGAACACCGGCGGCTGGGCGTCGGCGCGGTCGGCCAGTCCGTATTGCGAGCCCGACTCGAGCATTGCCATTGCCAGGCCGCGGCGAATTTCGAGCGGCTCGCGCGAGGACAGGTTCAGCCAGCGGCCGCCACTCAGCGTACGGTCGTACAGGTATTGCCGCGTGGCCGCACCGAAGACCAGCGCCACCACCAGCAACAGCGGAATGGCGACCAGTGCAGCGCGCCCGGCCGCCGGGGGCACGTTGGCGGCGGCGGTGTCGTCGTCCCATGGCCAGGCCAGCACCAGCCCCGCCGTCAGGTAGAGGTAGAGTCCGAGCGCCGGATTGACGAAGTTGAAGTCGACCGCGCTATGCAGCAGAAAGGCCAGCAGCGCCGCATAGAGCCCCGCGTACAGCCACAGGCCGCCCTGACCGGCGAGGAGCCGCCGCGTGGCCCGGACCACCACCCACAGCCAGAAGCCGGTGAACAGCAGAAAACCCAGCACGCCGGTCTCGGCCAGCGCCTGCAGGTAGTCGTTGTGCGCGGTGTTTACATCGCCCGCACCCGCATACTGGTACGCGCCGTAGGCCACGCCAAAGCAGCCCGGCCCCACGCCCAGCAGCCAGTTGTCCGCCGCCATACGCAGCGCCACGCGCCAATACGTAAAGCGCAGCGCGGCCGTACCCAGGTCCGTCATGTCGGCCACGCCCAGGTCCGTGCCTTCGATATCCAGTGTCGGCACCGGTGGCTGTGGCAGGGCCACCTCGGGCGGCGACGCGGGCGCCTCTTGCGCACCGGCCGGCGCCCACCACAGGCCCGCCAGTAGACCCAGCACCAGCACTGCAGCCGCGGCCGGCGCGAGGCGAAACCTTGGCGGCACCCAACGCGGCCAGCCCCGATGGCGAATGTGCAGAACCACCGCGGTGATGAAGATTGCGCCGCCGAAGCCGAGCAGGCCGCCGCGCGACCGGCTGAGCCAGAGCGCCCAGAGCGCGGCCAGCGCCAATGCCGCACACACCAGCGCGCCCACCGCCTGGGCGCCCGCCGCAGGGCCCCGGCGCACGCCGACCCCGAAGGTTAACGCAGCCAGCCCCAGTGGCAGCGCCACCACGGTCAACAGAAAACCGGGGCGCAGGGCCCAGGCGTCCGTCGTGGCACCGGGCGCAACAAAGGCCTGGATGAAAACCTGCATCGTGTAGCACGCAATGGCCGCGGACACGCCCACGCCCACCGCCAGCGCCGCCACGGCCAGCCGCTGGGAACGGGTGGCGCGGCGCACCACGCTGGCACGAAGCCCGTGCACCATGGCCGCCGCGCTGCCGGCCAACAGTGGAACGCCCAGAATCAGCAGCGCCGCCAGGCTGTTGGGCTGCAGCAGGGTGCCAAACGCCCGATTGCGTTCGAGCCGCCGCTCGAGCTCCGGCGTCAGGGTGTCGACGCCAAAGAACTGCGGCACCACCTCGGGATTCGTGGCCACCAGCTCGCGCACGTAGCTCAGCACGTAGTCGTGGTGCAGAATCGCATAGGCGGCCTGTGCACCGATGCCCGCCGCCAGGCCTCCGACCACGACCAGCGCCGAGGCACGCGACCGCACGCAATTGAGCGTGACCAGAAAGAGCGCCACCAGCCCGCAGTGCGCGTGCAGTGCACGCAGGGCCTCCGCCGGCTGCCAGGCCACGGTGAATGCCGAGAGCGCGGCCACCGCCGTATACCCCAGCAGCACCAGCGTGGGCCCCACGGCGCGCACGGGACCGCCGCGAAACAGCAGCCGGGCGCCCCACAAGGCCGCCAGGAAGAGCCCCGCCCACGTGAAGTAGACGTTATCGCCCGGGTAGGTAAGGCCATCGAGGGTATGGCGCAGTACCGCCAGCAGCGCGAGGGCGAAGGCGGGATGCAGCAGGCCCAGCGCCACGGTACTTGCCAGGCCCCACAGCACCGCCGCCTGCGAGGCGGGCATCACCCCGCCCCACAGCACGAAGGCCAGCATGAAGACCGAGAACACCGCCAGACACGCCAGCACGAGCAACGTCACACGGCGGCGCGGCCAGTCGGCCGGCCATCCAGCCGGGTGGGGCACAGGCGCGGCGGAGGCGGCCGGCGCCATGCCCCCGGGGCCGGGTGCCTGCGCACTGGGGGCCGCGGCCGGCTTGCGAGCCTTGCCCGTGCCCTTTGTACCGCGTTTCCTGGCCACGCTACTCAGCCACGTCCGGGCGCGCCCCGGCCGGTATTCATCAGCAAGACAATCAAGAGAAAGACTCCGAGCGACTGCACGACGATGATGACCGTGCCCGTCAACCCGACCAGCGGCAGCAGCGCCGCGCCCAGCCCCACCACGCCGGCGACCAGATAAATGAACTCTACGGCCTGGCGCTGGGTCATGCCCAACTCCACCAGCCGGTGGCTGAAGTGGCGGTTGTCGCCGCGCCACAGGGGCTGGCCCGCCCGCCAGCGAATGTACAGGACGCTGAACGTATCAAACAGCGGCACACTGAGCGCAAGAACCGGCGCGAAGACCGCCGCGCGCGTGGGCGTCGTCTCGACGTGGAAGGTGCCCAGCAGCGCGAACGTGGCCAACATGAAGCCGATGAACAGCGCGCCGGTATCGCCCATAAAGATGCGCGCGGGGTTGAGATTGAAATAGAGGAAGCCCCCCACCGCCCCCGCGAAGATGACCAACAGCAGGCGCACCAGTTGCTGCTCGAAGGGCTGCACCGCCACGAACAACGCCGCCGCCGCAATCAGCGCCACGCCCGCGCACAGCCCGTCCATGTTGTCGAGGAAGTTGAGCGCATTGGTAATGAAGAGCACCCACAGAATCGTCGCGGCTACCCCCAGCAACCCGGGCAGGATAAACGCCTCGAGCTGGATGCCCGACAGCGGCAGAATGACCGCCGCCGCCAACTGGCCGAATAGCTTGACCAGCGGACTCAGCGGGCGCCAGTCATCGACCAGCCCCACCACCGCAATGACCAGTCCCGCCGCCAGCACCCCCGCCACCTTGCTCCGTGCGTTCTCGCCCAGGAACGCCAAAACCGTGGCCTCCGGCGCGGGCTGGCCAAACTGATTCAGCAACAGCAGCACCGCGATATGGCCCAGCACCACCAGGTAAAAGGTGCCCACAATCGCCAGGCCGCCCAACAGCGGCGTGGGCGCGGCGTGCGCCTTGCGGCCCTCGGGATCATCGGTAAAGCGCAGGCGCAACGCCAGCCGGCGCATGCACCACGTCAGCCCCAGCGACACCACCAGCGACAGCAGCAGCGCATAGCCATAAATCACGTGTGCCCAGTCGCCCAACGCCGCGCGTCCTCGTAGGCTTCAAACTCCGCCCGGGCGATCCGGGCCCCATCGAATGCGCGCGCCACCCGCGCCCGCGCATAGGCGCCCATCTCCGCACGGCGCGCCGCGTCCGCCAACAGCGCATTCACCGCACCGGCCAGCGCGCCCGGGTCGCCCGGCGCCACGTTCAACCCCGTGCGGCCATCTTCGTTGGCGTACTCCACCCCCGTGCCCAGCCGCGTGGCCACCACGGGCGTGCCCGCCGCGTGCGCCTCCAGAATGGTCAGGCCGAAGGCTTCGCTGCGCGCCACCGAGGGAAACGCAAAGACCGCCGCCGCCTGGTAGTGCGCCACCAGCGCCGCCTCGCTCAGCCGCCCGGCAAAGGTTACCGGCGCGTGGACCCGCCGCGCCAGTTCTTCGAGCCGGGCGCGCTCGGGCCCATCGCCCGCGATCACCACCGGGGCGTCGATCGCAGCGGCGGCTTCAAGGAGCACATGCAGCCCCTTGTAGTAGCGGTGCACACCGGCAAACAACACAAAGGGATCGCCGTAGCGCGCGTGCAGCGCAGCCACCGCCGCGGTGTCGGTCTCGGCGAAGGGCGCCGTATCGATGCCCAGCGGCACCACGCGGCAGCGCTCGCGCACCGCCTGCAGGTGCGGCGACGTGTCCAGATACTGCTGAGACGTGGGCAGGACCAGCGCCGCGCGCCGCAGGAACGCGCGCATCACAGGCGCGTATACCCGCATGGCCACCGCCTGGCGCACCACGTCGCTGTGGTAACGCACCACGATCGGCGCGCGGGTACGCGCCAGCAGGCAGGCCAACTCGGCCGTCGGATTCGGCATATGCACCACCAGCACATCCGCCTGCGCACGCGCCACGTGCCACGGAAATGCCGGCGACACGGGCGCGCGCTGCACACGGCCCCACTCGCCCACCTCCGTCACCGGCACCCCTTCGACCTGCCGCACGCGCGTGCGCACCGTGCGGCTGCACACCAGCGCGGACACCTCGGCCCACGCCGCCTGGTGCCGGCACAGGAGGGCGATGTGCCGCTCCATACCCCCGGCGACAGGCGGGTAAAAATCCTTGTAGATGTGCAGAATGCGCATGGTTCCCGGCGGTCGCGCGCGGCCGCTCCACGGGTAGCGGCGGCAATGGGCGCACAGTTTTTCTGGTTTAGAGCTACTTGCTCAGCCTGAATTCAATAAAAACAGATTGACAATTCGCGCTGTCATCTTGGTTTTCACTCCTCAGACAAACAAGCACGAATCGATACTACAAGTTAAAATGGAATTCCACAACTTGAGGGTCATGTAATCATTGAATTTCGAAGCCGCATTTCGTGTGTTGCAGCGGTCAAACGGGGCTTGGCACAGACACCGCTAAGCTACCAGAGTACAGGGGCTTACCGCCAGCGACCACCATGCCGGCGCGGCAGAAGTATCCGCATTTTGGCGCGCAATAACATCCTTTACATTCCACGCTGCTTCTGCCATACTCCGCGCCGTGGGCATCAGCTTTCTCTTACAGCATAGCTTGTGCGATGTGCATTCATTTCGCCGATGGGAATGACTGGTGCCTGCCCGTGTTTGGAGCGTTTGTGTCGGAAGCCAACCAAAGGAAAGGGCAGGAGCACACATGAAACGCAAAGGATTTACCCTGATTGAGTTGCTGGTCGTGATCGC
>CAYMLC010000214.1:1116-6371 GCA_964390765.1 uncultured Nitrospirales bacterium | reverse complement strand
GCCTTTATCGCCGACATCGGCCAGGGCGAAGAGACCGAGCCCGCCCGGCAAAAGGCCATCGACACCGGCGCGTGCGAGGTCATCGTGGCGGACCTGCGCGAGGCGTTCGTGCGCGACTTCGTGTTCCCCGCCATACGCGCCAACGCCATCTATGAAGGCTGCTATCTGCTGGGCACCAGCGTGGCGCGCCCCTTGATTGCCAAGGCGCAGATCGACGCCCTGCGCCAGACCGGTGCCGACGCCGTGAGCCATGGCGCCACCGGCAAGGGCAACGACCAGGTGCGCTTCGAATTGACCTACTTCGCGCTCGAGCCCGGCGTGCGCATCATCGCGCCCTGGCGCGACCCCAACTGGGACCTCGACAGCCGCACCAAGATGATGGCCTACGCCGAGGCCCACGGCATCCCCGTGCCCACCACGCTCAGGAAGCCATACTCGTGCGACCGCAACCTGCTGCACCTGTCCTTCGAAGGCGGCGTGCTCGAGGACCCGTGGGCCGAGCCGCCCGCCGATATGTTCGAACTCACGCGCGCACCCGAAGAAGCGCCCGACGAACCCGAGTACGTCGAGATCAGCTTCGAGGCCGGCACGCCCGTCGCCGTCAACGGGCAGGCCCTGGCCCCCGCTCAACTGCTTGAAACCCTCAACACCCTCGGCGGCCGGCACGGCGTCGGCCGCGTCGACCTCGTCGAGAACCGCTTCGTCGGCATGAAGTCGCGCGGCGTCTACGAGACACCCGGCGGCACGCTGCTCTACGCCGCGCACCGCGCCGTCGAGTCTATTACCATGGACCGCGAAGTCATGCTCGAGCGCGACCGCCTCTCCCCCAGGATCGCGCAACTCATCTACAACGGCTTCTGGTATGCGCCCGAGATGCAGGCGCTCATGGCCTTCGTCGACGCCACCCAGGCCGATGTCACGGGCGTGGCCCGGCTCAAACTCTACAAGGGCGGCTGCCACGTGGTCGGGCGCAAGGCCGACCGCTCGCTCTACGCCGAGCGCATCAGCACCTTCGAGGCCGATGCCGGCGCCTATGACCAGGGCGATGCCACCGGCTTCATCCGGCTGAACGCCTTGCGGCTGCGCGTGCGCCAGCAATCCGGTTATGGACAATCCGGCTGATCGCGTTTTTCCAGATTGTCTCAGCCTGTTCGGAACCACACATCGGCCACCGGATTTCTCCACAGTCTATCCACATCGCCACGGCAGCGGCGGACGCGCCCAGATCAACCTCCCCTCTGTGCGCTAAGCCCAGCGCTTCTGGTGAGTTATGAGGCTGGGCCGCGCGCGGGCCGGTCCGTTTCGCGACACGTTTCCACCCAGAGTGCGGGAGTTCCTAACAGACCGCAGCGAGGTAGCGTGTCTCTTTTTCACACACGCGCCACCTGTCTGGTCCAGGCCATACAGATGCTAAACAATATCTTCACAACGCTTTAGCAGCACCTTTGAGCACCCCGTAGACCCGTACGGCACCCTGCTCAATTTCGGAATGTACAGGCCGGGAAATTTCTTGACGTGTAGATTTTTCCACATCGTCCTGCACCAAGACTCGAATTCCAAAGGGTGTGACGGCGGGGTCGGACACATGGAACACGGCGGGCACGTTACACCCGCAGCATTGACGCCCCATGTGGTATTTGCCAGCCTAGCGCGGCTCAAGATATCGGGGGGCAAACGGCCCGTAGCACGGCCCCAGCCTGCCGCCACCGGATGTTGGAGGTCTCATGCGCTGTCCCTTCTGCGGCCACACCCAGGCCAAAGTGGTCGATTCGCGGGCGTCGAAAGAGAACGACAGCATCCGGCGCCGGCGCGAATGTCTCAACTGCGCCCGCCGCTTCACCACCTACGAACGCATTGAAGAAATCGCCCAGATGGTCATCAAGAAAGATGGCCGGCGCGAAAACTTCGACCGCTGGAAGCTGAAGGCGGGCATCCTCAAGGCCATCGAGAAGCGCCCCGTCGGCCTCGACCAGGTCGACGCCATGCTCGACGAAATCGAGCGCGAGTTGTTTAACTCGACCGACACCGAAGTCACGACGCGCGCCGTGGGCGAGGCGGTCATGAACAAGCTCAAGCATCTCGACGAAGTGGCCTACGTGCGATTCGCCTCGGTCTACCGCCAGTTCAAGGACCTCAACGAGTTCATGAGCGAGCTCAAGGTCATGCTCTCGTAGCTGTCCTTTCCTGTCCTGCTATCGCGCGCATCTTGTGGTACAAAAGATAGGGGCACCGGGCCGACGCCCAAGGCAGGAGATTGCGTAGCGGTGGCAGTAGCAGAGACACTCAACCCAACCCGGAAACCAGGCACAGAAAGTGCCGCAGGCCGAAAGAGCGTAGAGTCGCCGACAGCCATTGAGGCCATGCTGTGCGTCGGCCGCACGGTGGCCGTGCAAACCGACCAGACCCATTCCGATGACCAGCGGGTACTGGTCACCCTGCGCGGCTGGCTTCGCGGCCAATACCTCATCGTCGACCGCCCGCGCGCACCCAACGGCTTCTGGCTGGCCCTGCAGGAGCACCAGCATATGGTGGTGCGCTTCGTGCACAACAGCCATGCCTGCGCCTTCGACACCAAGGTCCTAGACTGGGACACACGCCCGCGCTTCCCCATGATGCGCCTGCGCTGGCCCGACCACATCCAGCGCGTCGGTATTCGCCTGCACGAACGCTACACGATGCAGGGCGCGGTCGAGGCGGACTATCAGATCGCCCCGGGCGAACACCAGATTCTGAAGGGTGAGCTGGTCGATATCAGCCTGGGTGGTTGCGCGCTGGCGGGGCCCTTCGCCCTCGACGACGGCACACCGCTCACCCTCTCCTTCGAGCTGCCCGATGGCGCACCGGTTCACCACCTGAAGGCCAAGATACGCTCCGTGCGCGCGTTCGGGCGCCACTACCTGGCTGGCTGCTCGTTCGATGCCAGCCAGGAAACCGACGACATCGACCGGGTCGCCTTCTACATCGCGGCACGATGCGAGCAGCACCGGCTGAATACGGGCCTCGACGGCGCGGTGCTCGTGCTCGATGTCGATGAAGAACGCTGCCGGCACGTGCGCCACCGCCTCGAATCCGCGGGGCACCGTGTCTATAACGCGTCCAACATGCCCGACGGCCTCGTCTTGCTGCGCATGCACCCGCCTGCCGTACTGGTGGCAGGCGGCAGCCTCGGCTGCGCCAACTGCCTGTCGGGCTTGCTGCTGCGCGAGCAGTACAGCGGCACCCCGGTGCTGCGCTACGCCACCGGCAGTGAGAGCAGGAAGAACCAGCCTGCCATCCAAGGCCACACCATCGAAGACGGGCCCGGCTGGGAACACGAGCTGGCGGCGGCCGTACAGGAAGTCCTGGCGCGCAATGCGGCAAAAGGACCGACGCCCGCGTAGCACCCTGCCCGCCGAACACGCTTCCCGCCCAATACGCTGCCCGGCACGGGTGCCTGCCCCGGTGCTGGAAGCCACGGCGGCTGCGCCGCACTTGCCCGCTATCGGCACGCACCGCATACTGTGCGCTGGCGCACCGCCAGACCGGCTGTGCAAAACACGCGTTGCCCAGCATGCACGACCCAGACGCACAGATGCCGCCCGAGCACGACGCCGGCGCCGAGGGCCACTACGACGCGCAGCTTGCGCTGCCGCTGCCCAGTGTTGCGCAGCCCGAGCCGTTCACCACCATCATCAAGCGGGATGGCCGCTCCGAAGCGTTCTCGCAGCAGAAAATCGCCAATGCCATTCTGCGCGCCGCCGAAAGTGTGGGGGAAGCCGACCCCGCCCTCGCCAGCAATCTCGCGGCCGCCGTGGCCATCTACCTGACCAAGCGCCTGCACGACCAGCCGCCCAACGCCGACCAGGTGTGCGATGCCGTGGAGCGCGTTCTCATTCAGATGGCGCAGGCGCGCACCGCCCTGGCCTATGCGCGCTACCGCGACCGGCGCACGCGCATCCGCCGCCTGCGCGAAGGCGACTGGCGCGCGCTGTTGAACGAGCTGGAGGAGGCCCAGCAGGCGCGCGCCGCACTGGGCGGCAACGGCAGCGGCGCGCTCTTTGTACGCGGCAGCCGCGACCAACTGACGCATTGGGACCGCGCACACATCGTGGCGGCGCTCGAGCGGGAGACCGGCCTCGCGCAGGGGCCCGCAAAACTGGTCGCGGCTGAAGTGGAAGAACAAATCCGGCGCGCCAACATCACCACGCTGACCACGTCGCTCGTGCGCGAACTCGTCAGCGCGAAGCTGGTCGAGCATGGGCTCGAGGCCTACCGCGCGCGCCATGTGCGCCTGGGCGTGCCCCGCTACGACTGCGAGCGCATCCTCGGTGGCGTCACGCCCGACGGCCCCGCCACCGACCCCGCCGCGACCGACCGTATTCTCGCGCAAGCCGTAAAGAAAGAATATGCGCTGAGCGAAGTCTTTGAAGCCAACGTGGCCGAAGCCCACCTGCGCGGCACGCTGCACCTGCACTACCTCGACCAGATCGACCGCATCCACACGCTGGCCCAGCCCGCCCGCACGATTGCCGAACACGGCATTGGCTTTGCCGGCAGCCGCGAATTCGCCGGCCCCGCGCGCCACGCCGCCACCCTGCTCGCCCAAATCGTGAAGCAGGCCCAACTGCTACAGCCGCTGCTCGCCGAGGCGCTCCACTGGCCCGCGCTCAACACCTGCCTCGCGCCCTTTACCCGCCCCTTCAATGACAACGAGCGCCACCAGTTCGCGCAGATGCTCGTCTACGAGATGGCCTTCCACGCCATGCAAGGCCCCACCGGCCGCGCCGCGCCCGCTATCGCGCTCGCCTGGACCACGCCGCCCGCCCTCGCCGCGACCCCGGCCATCGGACCGGGGGGCATCCCCACCGGCGGCACCTATGCCGATGAATTGCACCCCGCCCAGCAGTTGGCCTGGGCCGTGCTCGACGTGGTCCGCGCCGGCCTCGAACGCGGTACCCGCTTTCCCGGGCCGCGGCTGTGCATTCCGCTCGACGCCGCCTTCTGGCGCACCGATGGACACGAGCGCTTTCTCGCGCACGCGGCCTCGCTGGCTGCCGAGGGCGGCCACGTACGCTTCGACCTGTACCGCGAAGGCGACGCGCGCGACGACGACGCACCCCTGCTCGGCGAGGTATCGATCAACGTGGCGCGGCTCGCCTACGAAGCCGGCACCGAAGCCGGCGTCCTCGAGCGTATCGACGGCGCCGTGCGACTGGCCGCCGCCGCCCACGAGCAACGCCGCCAGTTCCTCGAATCCCTGCTTCTGCGCGGCGCCA
>CAYMLC010000214.1:0-1106 GCA_964390765.1 uncultured Nitrospirales bacterium | reverse complement strand
ACCCGCACGCCCTCGGCCTGCACGAAGCCGCCGGCTGGCTGGCCCACACCACGCTCGCCCGGCACACCGGCGACCCCGACAGTGCCGCACTCGCCACGGCCCAGCGCATCGCCGCGCAACTGGCCGAGAGCTGCAGCGCCGCCAGCGCCACCACCGGCCTGCGCCTCGTGGGCGGGCAACCGGGCGACGGCCGCGCCGGCTGGCGCATGGCCACGCTCGACGCCCAGCTCTACCCCGAATCCGCCCGCGCCGCCGTGCGCAACACCCCGCAGGACCAGGCCCTGTGCTATGCCGGTGGCGCCGGCCTGCCCGTCGACCACGGGCTCAACCCCGTCGAGCAGGCCCGCCGCGAGGGCCTGGCCCACGCGTGCCTGCCCAGCGGCGCCTGCACCCATATCGTGCTGCCCGACGAACCCATGCGCCCCGCCACCATTGCGGAGTTCGTGCGCAAGATATACGTTCAGACCCGCAACCGCGCCGTGCTCGTATCGGGTGCAGCGCGCTGAGCCGTGGCGCGTTCAGCGCGCCTGGCGAATCCGGCAGCCGCGCGCCGCGGTCCCAAACAACAGGATGGATAAGGTCATGCACAACCGCCGCTACGCGCGCTTCACGCGCCTCAGCCTCGTTCTCGCCTGCGCCGCCCTGCTCGCCGGGTGCCCCTGCAACGAAGACGAGAACGTAATCCGCTTCATCAACGACTCGAACGACGTCATCATCGACATCACCATCGAGCGGTGCGGCTTCCTGCAAGACGGCAGCCAGTCCTTCGCGACCCCATTGTTCCCGGGTGAAACGCGCGAGCTGGGGCCCTTCGACGACGGCTGCCGCGACATCCAGATCAGCGGCGACCTCGGCGGATTCTGGGACACCGGTGAACGCGACATCGCCTGCGGCGAGATTGTGACCCTGCGCCTCGAGCCACAGAACGTGCTCGCCGTCGACGTCGAAGAAACCGCCACCCTCTTCGCACAACTCCTGCCGAGCATCTTCGAACTGCTGCTCGTGTTCTTCGGCTAGCCGACCGCAGCCAATAGCGCGCAACGGCTGGTCGTGGCGCATGCTGGGCGACGGACGGCAGCGGGCACGTCGGCGGAGAACCGATGACG
>CAYMLC010000213.1:5549-6377 GCA_964390765.1 uncultured Nitrospirales bacterium | reverse complement strand
GGTGGCACAGCGGCGTGCAACTCGGCCAGCGTCAATTCTTCCACTTTCGCGGCGATGCCGAAACCACGGCGCAGCGTCGCATCGTGCACGCACACCGCATGGCCATCCTTCGTGCAGCGCACGTCCACTTCAACGTGCGTATAGCCGCGCGCGATGGCCGCCTCCAACGCGCCGAGACTGTTCTCGGGCGTCTCGGGCGTCACCACGCCGCGGTGTGCAATCACGATGAAGCCTTCGGGCAAGGCGGGCGCGGCGGCTACCATGGGCGCCAGCCCGAGCGACCAGAGCAGCACGCAGACAATTCGCATCATGGTCTCGCATCCTCCGCGGCGTGGCGGCTTGGCGTGCCGCCGCCGAAACGGGCATCATGCTGGGGGCATGTTAGCGCGCGATGCGCAATTCAGCGCGCGATGCGCAACCGCAATTGCGGCAAGCAAGCGCGCACAGCGGCGAACCCGGCGAGCAAGGCACCACCCGATGCAGCATCCAAAGCGCACGATTCTGTTGGCCCTACTTGGCGTGTTCGTCCTGCTGACGCTGGTCGTGTTCGGCGTGGTGCACGATGCCGCCGTGATGGGTTCAGGCTTCGCGGCCAAGGTTATGGGCAGCGTGGTGTTCGTGGCGGGGCGCACGCCGGAGAGCGCCCTGGCGTCGGAACTCGACCTGCTCGCACCGGTGCTCAGCTACGAACTCGACCGCGAGAATCAGACCCTCAGCGTGTCGACCCTGGGCCTCGGCACGCGCACGGCCAACTATCGCCCCGGACTGGGGGTCACGCTCACGCCGTTTACCGGCGAGCCCCCACTCGATCCGGCGCTGCCCCCGGAG
>CAYMLC010000213.1:4507-5539 GCA_964390765.1 uncultured Nitrospirales bacterium | reverse complement strand
TGGCAGCACCTGCCCCACAGGCTGCTTGGCTTGTGGCCCGTGGGCGACGAGACCACCGGCCCGCCGCCAGAGGGCGTGGATACCGGCGCGATCGAGGCGCTGGCCGACAAGGCGATCCGTGCGGGCATCGGCACCCGCGCCATCATCGTGCTGTACGACGGCGCCATCGTGGCCGAGCGCTATGCCGAAGGTTTCGGGCCGGACACACGCATGGCCGGCTGGTCGGTCACGAAGAGCGTGACCAATGCGCTGATTGGCCGCACGGTAATGCTGCACGAATTCGACATCAAGGCGCCGGCACCCGTGCCCGAATGGAGCCGCACCGAAGACGACCCGCGCGCCGCCATCACGACGGATATGCTGCTGCGCATGAGCGCGGGCATCCGCTTCGACGAAGACTACTTCTGGCCCTATGCCGATGCGCCGCTGATGCTTTTCGTACACGGCGACACGGCCGGTTACTACGCGGCCCAGGAACTGGCGCACGCGCCCGACACGCACTGGGCCTACGTGAGCGGCGCCACCAACATGCTCAGCCGCATCGTGCGGCAAACGGTGGGCGAGGCGGCCTATGCCACCTTTCCCCGGCGCGAACTGTTCGACAAGATCAACATGCGCAGCGCCGTGATGGAGATGGACCCCTCGGGCACGTTCGTGGGCTCCTCGTTCATGTGGGCCACGGCGCGCGACTGGGCGCGCTTTGGCCTGCTCTATTGCCAGGACGGCGTGTGGCAGGGCGAACGCCTGCTGCCGGCGGGCTGGGTGGAATACAGCCGCACCCCCACGCCGACCCGCGAGAACGGCGGCTACGGAGCGCAGTGGTGGCTGCCGACCCATGGCGAGCGGGCGCGCATGGAAGAACGCGGCACGCTCCTGCCCGATGACCTGATGGAAGCGTCGGGCTTCGAAGGCCAGAAGATAGGCGTCAGCGCCTGCCGCCGCCTGGTGGTGGTGCGGCTGGGCCGCACGCTCGACCAGGGCCAGTGGCGGCAAGACGAGTTCGTGGCCGATATCGTGCAGGCGCTGCCGCCG
>CAYMLC010000213.1:0-4497 GCA_964390765.1 uncultured Nitrospirales bacterium | reverse complement strand
TTCGTAGATGTGGCGGCGTTGCTCTTCGAGGAGGCGGCGTTCATCGGGCCAGAACATGGGCGGCAGTGCCTCGACCGGAAACCAGCCGAAGCCGAAGTGGTGGTCGGTGTCGCGAATCGTGCCTTCCATCTGGGCCGTGATGAACAGCAAATAGTGGCAGGTCGACCAGTGCGCGCGCTCGTAGTCCTGCCGCTCGAGGACGCCCAGCGTAGTCAGCGGTGTCACCTCGGTCAGCCCGGCCTCTTCTTCCACCTCGCGGCGGGCACCGGCCTCGATATCTTCGCCCGCCTCGACCCCGCCCTTGGGCAGCACATACCCCTGCAGCACCTCGCCCCAGGCGGCGCGTTCGCGCACCAGCGCCACCACCACGTTGCCCCCTTCGATGCGCACCACCACGCCACCGGCGGAAGTGCGCGCCGGCAGCGCCGGGTCGGGGACATACCAGGTCTCGTCAATGGGCGAGGGCCCCATCTCGGGCATCGGCGGTGTACTCATGTCGACCAGGGGCCGAGCGTCTGGACGGTGCGCTGTGCGGCCAGGCGCACATTGCGGTTGCGGTCGCGCAGCATCGGCTCGACGCGGCGCAGGTCGCTGCCGGTCCCGAACTTGGCGGCCAGTTCGCAACTCCACAAACGGTGGCGTGCCTCGCGGTCGTGCGCAAAATCCTCGAAGACCCGCCGCCAATTGTCGCGGCTCGCGCGCTTGCGCAGGGTCTTGGCCGCAGCAATACGCACCGAACGCTTGGTCTCGTTGCGGTACATGCTCAATACGCGGTTGAAGTCGTCGTCGCTCCAGAGGCGGGCCAGCGTATTCAGCGCGGTGTCGCGCACGTCGGGATTCTCGGCCTCGAGCAATTGCAGAATGGCGCCGCGCGTACTGCGCAGGTCCAGCTCGCCCGCCACCTTCAGGGCCGTCTGGCGTACCTGGTCGTCGACATCCCACAGCAGCCGCAGGATATCGGCTTCGGCCTCGGCCGCATGCGGATGCCGCCGCAGCGCCTCGAGCGCATAGCGGCGGAATCGCCAGTCGTCATGGTGCAGGGTTTCACGCAGCACCTCGAAAGCGGCGGCCTCGGGCTTGGCGCCCAGGGCCACGAGTGCGGCCCAGCGTTTGGCGGGCTTGTGCCGGGGATTGCGAAACAGTTGCACCAGCAGCGCCGCCGGCATGTGTTCACCGATACGAAAACCTTGATGCAGCGTGTCTTCGCTTGGCATGCGCCCACGTTATCACGCGTCAGCTTCCGTAGCAACGGGGGCGATGGCAGGCGCCTCTTTACGCAGCGGCGGCACCACGCCCAGCGCCGGCCACAACAGGTCCTGCACAAACACGGCCAGCCGCTGTGCCACCAGCGCGTGGCCCGCACGCGTGAGGACCTCGTCTGGCCAATACACGAGGTCGGCCGGGCGGGGATGCGCGCGGAAGACGTTCAGCATGGAGGCGAACGGGATACCGGCATCCATGAAGGCCAGGTGCAGCCGTTGCACGCCAAAGTCGATGCGGTACCCCGCCCCGGCAAACGGGGCCAGGTCGCGGTAGGCACGCTCGAAATCGAAGGGATACGGCAACACATAGCACGCGAAGTCGATATTGCGGCTCGCGCACTCTTGCTGAATGCCGCGGATGTCGCGCTCATACAGGCGCCACGCCATCAGCATGGGCAGGGCCACGCGTGCCCGGTCGGGGTGATGCAGCAGGTGCAGGAAGTCTGGCCGAGGCAGAGGCGCCATTTCCTGGGGCGGCGCGGCGCGCAAGGCATTCCAGAGTGTGACCGCATGCAGCCGCTCCAGATCCTCCCCGGCTGCGCCCACATACGCATTGCTGTGGCGCAGCAGGGCGTTGTCGAGGCGCACGGGCAACACCTGCGCCTGCTCGAGGCGCCGCCAGCGCATCACCGTGTGGGGGTCGAACACACGCAGCCGGCGCGGCGGCTCGGGGTTGTGCCGCAGCGTGATGGGCAGGTCGGTGGGGAGATAGAGTTGCAGCAGCACCAGGTCCGGCTCGAGCGCGTACCACGACTCGTACAGCCGTTCGCGCAGTTGCCAGGGCGCCGCTTCAATCTGCCCGGCATTGATAACGCGCACCCGGCGCGCGGGCAGTGCGTCGGCCAGGTAGATTTCCAACTGGGCGGGGGCCGCCTCCTCCGCGGGCAACTCCGGCGCCAGCGTATGCCGGCCACCCACGATCAGGATACGGTATTCGTCGGGCTCCTTGGGCGCC
Organism: uncultured Nitrospirales bacterium; assembly: GCA_964390765.1. Taxonomy (GTDB): domain Bacteria; phylum Hydrogenedentota; class Hydrogenedentia; order Hydrogenedentales; family JAGMZX01; genus CAYMLC01. Next base: position 2,280 of record CAYMLC010000213.1, on the reverse strand, counting down.
ACTTCGGGACCCCGAAGCCCCTGTGCGTTCGTCACGATGTGCTGCAGGCGCGGCTGCGGGTCGGCCTCGCGAGCGGTCAGGGCTGGCGCTTCAAAGGCGTGGCGCGCGTGCGCAGCCTGCTCCCAAAGTAAATCGGGCTCTGGCGCGCGCAAGGCCAGCGGCTGGGGCGATTCGCGCCAGAGGGCGCGGCTGCCCACCTCGTAAGCCAGTACCCCCAACAGCGGTGCGGCAATCAGCGCTAGCGCATGCGCGCCGCCCCACCGGAATGCAGTTCGCCACCAGGCGGGCCGCGCCAGCACCGCCAACACCATCAGATGGAAGCCCCAACTGGCGGCCGGCCACAGTGGCGGACCGCGCAGCACCACGAGGACGATGGCAACGAGTGCCGCGAGGACAACCGCCGGCCAGCGCCAGGCCTCGCGTTGCGGGTCGCGCGGACCCAGCAGGCTACCGCGCCACGCCAAGGCCAGCACGATTAGCACGTGCACCGCGGCCAGCACCGCCGGTGGAACCGGCGCACCGAGGACCTTGGCCGCAAGGGCATTGGCATAGAGCGCCGCCAGTACCGCCGCGGCGTCGAGGCTGCCGGCCAGAATCGCGACCAGCGGCAGCAGCGCGGTAACCAGATGCCCGTCTTGGCCATAGCCGAGCGTGGCCAGCAGCAGGCCGGCCAGCGCCAGCCAGAGGGCGGGCGCACGCATGGAATCGCGAAGACTTATGGGTGGCATGCCAAACGCCTCACCGCAAGCGGGGCATGGCTACCACCGCGGACAAAAAGAGAACGGGCGGGCATGCGTTGTTGCATACCCGCCCGCGAGCGTCAGATTAAGCTGTCGCGTACAACAAACTGCCAAGGCAAAGCCGGTGAGGCTTAGATGCCCGTCGGCAGCAGGTAGCTGTACGAATAGGTCAGGACCGAGCCGTCGCCCTGCAGGTCGCTGCGGAACGAGGACACCAGACCCTGCACGTCGGTCGGGGCACCTTCCCAGCGCACCGTCAGCGAGCCGTTGATGCCCAGGTCGCCGGCTTCGATGTTGATGGGCACGTTGTTCACGTTCAGACCCGCATCACCAAAACCGGTCGCGGCGAAGCTGTCGATCGGGCGCGGGCGGTTGGGCACGCCAAGACCCTGCGACTGTTCCTGGCCGGACGGGCTGGTGGCCGGGTCATTCGGGTCGTCGGCCACCGGGCGGAAGGCCAGGGCCGAAAGCGGGGCGATCGTGAAGGTGTTGCCCAGCTCGCCGAAGTTGTTGATGCCGTCACCGTCCGGGTCGTCCGTCAGGCTCGGGTCGATCGGGCCGAGCTGCGTACCACCGGGAGCGAAGTACTCAATGGTGCAGACCAGGGTCTCTTCCGTGTTGTTCTTCAGGTACACGATGCTGACGAAGTCAAGGTTGAAACCCGTCGCCACCGGATCACCGAAGTCCACGTTCTGCGTCGGGAAGTCCACGTACCAGGGCACATTGATCGAGCTGGCGAACGCCGAACCCACACCAATCGCCAGGGCCGTGGCAAGTACAGTGAAACGCTTCATGTCTTTGCCGTCCTTTTCCCCTAGGGATTACATTTTCCCGGTGCACCACGCACCGAGTGCCTCAAGAGTTCCGCAGCCGCTCGCTGCGATGTCGTAGTTTGTAGCACAAACCGGTCGGCGAGTCAATACCCCTCCGCCCAATTTTTTGCCCCGCCGCCCTGTTGCCCGCCGGCCCTGCAACGCTACACTGCCGCCCCAGCGAACCACGGGCCGGCCCGCTATCGCCCTCGCCTTAACGACGACGCCCACGTGGAAAGTGACTGCCGGTGCCATCTACGAGCCTGCATGCCAGCCTGCCCGCCACACAAGCCACGGGCGAAAAGAACACGGGCGAAAAGGCCCGGGGCCTCGACCGCCTGCAGGCAGCCGGCTGCCGCGTGCCGCCCTTTGTCGCCCTCAGCACCGAAGAGGCCGCCGGCCCGCCCCAGGCATGGCTGCACCGCCTGCGCGACCTCCACGAAGCCGGTGCCGGTACCACCTGGTCCGGTTATGCCGTACGTTCTTCCGCACCCGATGAGGACCGGGCGGCCTCGTCGATGGCCGGGCAATACGCCACCCGCTTCGTCGATACGGCCGCGGCCCTGCCCGAGGCCGTGGCCACCGTGGCGCACCCGCCCGGACGTGCGTCGATTCCCGTCATCATCCAGGCCGCAGTGGCGCCCACGCTGGCGGGCGTCGCGTTCTCGGCCGACCCCGCCGCTCCCCGAAGCTACACCGCCCTGGTCGAGGTGGTGGCTGGCCACGGC
>CAYMLC010000212.1:0-6384 GCA_964390765.1 uncultured Nitrospirales bacterium | reverse complement strand
GGGCCGCTACCACGGGTTCATTGTGGAAGAAGGGGCAGACGAGGCCAAGTAGACGGCGCTAGCGGATGCCGGCCAGGCATTCGGACAGATAAGCGACATCCGCCTCCAGCAGCTCGGCGCGCTGCTGGGGGCGTGTTCGTTTGGCCAGCGCCTCGTTCTCGATGCACCACGCGCCGGCATACGCGTAACGCGCAAGCAACCGCGCCACCTCGCGGTAGTCGAGGTCACCGTCGGCCAGACCGCATGCGTATTCGCCGTAGGCCCACCCCACACTGCGCGCGCCTTCGCGCTCGCCCTCGGGATAGCCGATGTTCTTGCAATGCGTGTGGCGCACATGGGGCGCCAGTTCGGCCAGCACCGCGCGCACCTCGGCCAGCGGCAGACCGCTCCAGTAGAGGTTGGCGGGGTCGAGCGTGAGGCCGAGCCGCCAATGCCCGACACCGCGCAGCAGCGCCAGCAGGAAGGTGAGGCGGTTGGCGCGCACGCCGTGGTTCTCCACCGCCAGCACCACCGACGTGTGCGCGGTCGCATCGAGCACCTCGCGGTAGACGCGCGTGAGCCGCGTCAGGTGTGCGCCAAAGGTGGTGTGGGGCTCGTCGGGCAGCAGCGGGTCAACGCGGAGCACCGGCGCCTCGAGCAGCGAGGCCACCTCGACCGCACGCACCAGCGCCGCCGTGGCCGCGGCTTCTCCCGCGGCGGCCACGCGCTCTTCACACAACAGGGCGCACGCGTGCACGCGATGGGCGCGCAGGTGTTCGCGATAGGCCTCGGCTGCCTGCGGCGTGGCCGCGGGGCGGCGCCCCTCGCCGCCCAGGTCGAGAAGTGAACCGTCTTCGGCCAGGTGCAGCTCGAGCGCGCCCAGGCGTAACGCATCGAGGCCCTCGCGCGGCGACGCGAAGGCCTCGGCAAGGTGAACGTCGCGCAGGGCTACGAACACCGCATGGTTCCCTTATCAGGTGGTGCCGGCTTCGGCGCGCTTGCTCTTCTTTTTCTTCTTCTTGCCCACGCCGGCGCGGCTCTTTTTCTGTTCATCATCGCCGGTGTCGGTCGGCAGCAGGTGGCGGCCACGGGCATATTGCCACAGCCACACGACCGGGCTGGCCACGAAGATGGAGCTGTATGTGCCGACCAGCACACCGATGATGAGGGCGAAAGCGAAGTCGTTGATTTCGCCACCACCGAAGATGAACAGCACCACGACCACGAACAGGGTGGTGAGCGAGGTGAGGATGGTACGGCTGAGGGTCTCGTTGATGCTGAGGTTCATGACCTCGAGCAGCGAGTAGCCCTTGCCGCGATAGGCCTTCATGTCCTCGCGGATACGGTCGAACACAACGATGGTGTCGTTCAGCGAATACCCGATGATGGTGAGTACGGCCGCGACCACCGGCATGCTGATTTCGCGGCCGAAGACGGCCAGCATGCCCACAGTGAACAACACGTCGTGCGCGAGTGCGGCCACCGCCCCGAGCGAGAAGCGCGCTTCGAAGCGGAAGGCGATGTAGAGGAAGATAAAGATGAGCGAGTAGGTGATTGCGCGCAGGGCATCCCAGCGCAACTGTTCGCCCACCGCCGGACCCACCTTGGTGATGGTCTCGACCTCGATGCCTTCTTCGACCGTGCCCGCGTCGGTCAGCGGCGCCAGTGCGGCCAGAATCCGGTCTTCCGTGGGCGCTCCCGGCGCCTCGGCCCTTTCCGGTACCGCCGCCGTCTCGGTCTCGCTGATAGGCGTTACGGACACCGGTGCATCGGCCGGCGCCAGGTCATCGGGGGCACCGGCTGCCGGAGCTGTTTCCTCTGCCGGAGCGGCTTCGTCTGCCGGAGCGGCGGCTTCGTCTGCTGGAACGGTTTCCTCTGCCGGAGCGGCGGCTTGCTCTGCCGGGGTCTCTTGCGCGTGGGCCACATCGACCAGCCAGGCGCCGCCTGCGGCATTCTGGTTGCCCGGCGCATTGGGGCCTGCCGCCACGCGAATGATGAAGTGATTGGGGTCGGTGGCGTCGCCCGTGCCGGCCTGCTGTACGACGGCCGAGCCAAAGCCCGCGTCGCTCAACTGGTTGCGCACTTCGTCGACGGCGATGGTCCGCTCGGCCAACAGCTTCACCTGCACGTTGGTGCCCTCGGTGAAGTCGACGCCGAAGTTATCGGCCCCGCGATAGCCAAAGACCACAAGGCCGCCGATGATCAGGACCGTGCTGGCAATGGCCGCGGGCAGGCGCCAGTTGAGGAAGGGAATGTGGATATTGGGCTTGAAGATGCTGAGCATCTGCAGCGTCTTCACCACCTTCAGGCGCTCGAGCAGCTCGAGCATGGCGCGCACCAGCACCAGCGCGGTAAACACCGAGCAGACGACGCCGATACTCAGCGCGATGGCGAAGCCTTCGATGGGCCCGGTGCCGAACTGCATGAGCACGAGGGCCGCGATAAGTGTGGTGACGTTCGCATCGAGAATGGTGATGGCCGCGCGCGCGAAGCCGCTCTCGATCGATGCGGCCAGCGAATGGCCGAGCCGCAATTCTTCGCGGATACGCTCGAAGATGAGCACGTTGGCGTCGACCGCCATACCGATGGTCAGAATGAGGCCGGCGATTCCGGGCAGCGTAAGGGTCATGTTGAAATACGACATGGCCGCGATGACGAGGATGGCGTTGATGAAGAGGCCGATCACGCTGACCGCGCCCGCCCACAGGTAGTAGACGATGATGAAGACGCCCACGATAGCCAGGCCGGCCAGCGCACTCGATACGCCCGCGCGCACGGATTCCGCGCCAAGCGACGGGCCCACTACGCCGGTGTACTCTTCGCGCAATTGCACGAGGGTACTGCCGCTGTTGAGCGCAATGGCGAGGTCGCGCGCCTCTTCCTGGCCGAAGTTGCCCGTCACCTGGCCGCTCGCGGTAATGCGCTCGTTGATCGTGGGTGCGCTGATGACGACGTTATCGATAACGATGGCCATTTCGCGGCCGACGTTCGCGCCCGTCATCTCGCCGAATTCGGCGCCCGCCTGATTGGTCCATTCGAAGTTGATGAGCCACTGGCCCGGCCGCTGGGGGTCGGGCTGGGCATTGGCCGACTCCAGCCCTTCGCCCGTCTTCGCGGGCTCGCGGTCCATCAGGTAGATGTAGTACATCTGCTCGCTGGCCCAGGGCTTGGGCTTCGGGCTGAACGCGATGGTCTTGTCTTCGGGCACGATGCCCTGCGCTTCGGCACGCGCGATGATGTCGCGCACGCGGCTGAAGTTCTCCTGCGGCACCCGGAACGGTTCGCCGCGCAGGGCCGGCCGGTCGATGTAGTCCGTGAAGGCGGGGAACGCGTCTCGGATTTCGGTGAAGACGTCGACGGTTTCTTCGTAGCCGGCAACCAGGTGAAAGTCGAGCTTGGCCACGCGGGTAATCAATTCGCGTGCGCGATTGATGTCTTTCTCGCCCGGCAGCTGCACCTGTACCTGGTCGGTGCCGAGCGCCTGGATGATGGGTTCGCGGGCCTCGAATTCATTAACGCGGCGGCGCACCTGCTCGACCAACTGTTCCTGCAGGTACGTGTTTACGTCGCCGTAGCTTGCTTCGATTTCGGCCTGGCGCTGCTCGGGCAGTTCCGAGGCGTCGAAGCCCAGCACCATGTGGATGCCGCCCTGCAGGTCGAGCCCGAGATTGATGACGCGCTCGCGGTCGAACTGGCTCCAGCGCACGACGCTGTTGTACATCTGCGTCCATGTGCTCTGGCGTATCAGCGCGCGTTCGGAATCTTCTTCCTGCCACTGCGCCAGCTTCTCCTGGCGCGATTCCTCGGAGATGAGCATCCAGCCCAGCGTGGGATAGATGTTGATGAAGGCCAGCACCAGAACCGCCACAATGAGGATGGTGCGCGGCATGCCGCTTCGCATAGTACAGAGGTCTCCCTAGGCCCAGGTGCGCGCTGCCACGTTGCGGCGCGCTGCTATTTCTTTTTCTTGTCTGCCGCTTCGGCGGGCTCGGCTTCTGGCTCCGCCACCACGCGCTCGATACTCTCGCGCGCGAAGCGAATGGTCACGTCTTCATCGACGCGCAGCACCACGTCGTCGTCGCCCATACCGACGACTGTGCCGTAGATCCCGCCGGCGGTAATCACTTCATCGCCCTTGCTCAGGCCGGCGCGCATCTCGTTGAGCTGTCGCTCGCGGCGCTGCTGCGGCATGATGAACAGGAAGTAGATGACAGCAAAGATGAGCAGAATGGGGCCCATCTGAATGAGAAACCCGAGCGGACTGCGGTCGCCTTGTGCGGGCGCGGTCTGCGCCAGAACGAAGGACCCCTGGCTCAGGACTAGATACACGTTCTCCAGCAAGCGTGTGTGTCTCCACTCGCGCGCGCACGGCACTGCTCCACCACTGGGGCGGTGGCGGCCGCTATGGCGCGTAGGCCCGTAGAAAGGTCTGCTTGAACTCCAGGAAACGGCCCGCGCGTACAGCGGTCCGCAACTGAGCCATGAAGGATAGCAGGAAGTGCAGGTTGTGTAAAGTGTTGAGGCGCAAGGCGGCAATCTCGCCCGCGCGAAACAGGTGGCTGAGATAGGCGCGCGAATAGCGCATCACTTCGGGGTGGCTGCCCGCCGGGTCGACCGGGCCCCAGTCCTGCGCGTGGCGTGCGTTCTTCATGTTGATGCGCCCCTGCGACGTGAACAGGCTGCCGTTGCGCGCGTTGCGGGTCGGCATCACACAGTCGAACAGGTCGACGCCACGCTCGACCGCCTCCAGGATGTCTTCCGGCGGGCCCACGCCCATCAGGTAGCGGGGGCGTTCTTCGGGCAGCAGCGGCGCGACCCAGTCCACGGCCTGCACCATTTCTTCCTTGCTCTCGCCCACGCTTACCCCGCCGATGGCGTAGCCCGGAAAATCGAGCGCGACGGTGGCTTCGGCACTGGTGCGGCGCAGGTCTTCGAACACACTGCCCTGCACGATACCGAACAGCGCCTGCCGCGCGGCCATGCCACTGTCCTGCCAGTGCCGCTTGCAGCGGGCCGCCCAATCGAGGCTGAGCTGCATCGACTGTGCGGCGCGGTCGCGGTCGACGGGGTAGGGCGTGCATTCGTCGAAGGCCATCACGATATCGGCGCCGATGCTGCGCTGCACATCCAGGCTGCGCTCGGGGGTAAAGAAATGCTTGGACCCGTCGAGGTGACTGCGGAACGCCACGCCGTCGGGCGTGACCTTGTTCAGTTCGGAAAGGCTGTACACCTGATAGCCGCCGCTGTCGGTGAGCAGGGGGCGGCGCCAGTCCATGAACCCGTGCAGGCCGCCCGCCGCCTCTAGCACGCTGGTGCCGGGGCGCAGATAGAGGTGGTAGGTGTTCCCGAGAATGATGGACGCGTCGAGGGATTCGAGGTCGTCCTGCGTGAGCGCCTTGACCGAGCCCTGCGTGCCGACGGGCATGAACACCGGGGTCTCGACCTCGCCATGCGGCAGGCGCAGACGCCCGGCACGCGCCGCACACTGGGGGTCGCGCGCCTCGATGGTGAAATGGAGTGGGGTGGACATGGGGGCGGAGTGTAGGCCGCGCGGCGTGCCGGAAGCTATCGTTGCGCCGGCCGACGCAGGCCGGCGCGCACCCGCAGGCCGGCGCGCACCCGCAGGCCGGCGCGCACCCGCAGGCCGGCAAGGGCCGCGTTACAAATGCTGTAGCGCGTGGTATATTCTGGCGCAGCGGCACCAGGCCGGGGGGTCTGGTGGCTGCGCCACGAATCGCGACGCGGCTGTGCGCCGCAACAAGGGGTTAGGAGCATGAAGGAACTGACGCGCATACGCACGCGCCCGGCGCGCGCCAACGCTCTGTTCGGACTCGAAATCTTTCTCGATGTCGTCTTGCAGATTCTGGCCATCATCGACGCATTTGCCGCGTTGTTTGGCATTGATCTGAGCGGCCTCTTCAATCCCGACGACATGATGGTCTAGTCGCCCGGCGGCTCGCCGAGCGCGCGCAGGGCATCGGCACAGCGCTCGGCCCATGCGCCGGCGCCGGGCCACGCCGCACAGATGTGCCGCGTTTCGTGCAACAAGGCGCGGGCGCCATCGCGGTCGCCGGTGCGTGCGCGCAGGCCCGCGGTCAAGAGCCGGTGGTCCATGTCGAGCGCGGTTCTGGGCAGGCCGGTGTCCGCCGCTTCGCGCGCCGCCTCCACGTGGCCTGCCGCATCTAGGGCGCGCGCCTGCAGGGTGCAGGCCGCGCCGATGTCGTTGTCCAGCTTCACGCAGCGCGCCGCATAGTCCGCCGCCGCGCCCGCATCGCCCCGGGCCAGGGCCAGCCGCGCCAGCCGGCCCGCCGCACCCGCGTGCAGCCGCGCCACCCGGGCCTCGTCATACGCCATTGCCGTGCGCCACGCGGCGTACCACGGGTCATCCCGCGCGCCCACCAACAG
>CAYMLC010000211.1:0-6387 GCA_964390765.1 uncultured Nitrospirales bacterium | reverse complement strand
ACGTGGAATTCGTGCGCTACCCCAGCGACACGTTTCCGGTATCCCCTGAGTTTGCCGAACTGAGCGCGCTGCAATTGCCGGGCGCCTGATAGACGTCGCGCCACCTTCTGCACAGGCGCTGCCGCCGGTCGCCTCACCCACGCCCGGCGGCTCTTTGCTTAAAGCCCGCTCCTTGCCCCACGCCTATCGCGCTGGTGAAGGAGCGGTCGGCGAATCCGCCGCCTGCGATTCACACAGCAAAAGGGCCGGCGTCTCGCCATGGGGACCAATGGCCAGGATTGCATCGCCAGCTGCCAAACGCTTGTCGGGCGCGGGCCGGTCAACGCGCCCGGTGGCCGTACACTCGACCGCGATAATGATAAACGGTGAGCCGCCAAAGGCGTGAACCTCGCCCAGCTTTCGGCCGGCCACGTCTCCGCATACCGTCAGCCGAGCAAGTTGCAGGCCAATTTGCCCCAGTTCGCCGGTAAAGCTGCCGCCCGCGGTTACCCGGTTGAGAATACCACTGGTCTCCGGATTCAGAATCATATCGGCCATCTTCTGCCCGCCGATGGTGGCCGGCATAACCACGTGATCAGCGCCGGCCTGTTGCAGCTTGCACTGGGTTGAGGGTGCCTCGCCGCGCGCAATAATGGTCATGCGTTTGTTCAGGTTGCGCGCGGTAAGCGTAATGAAGACGTTGGCGGCGTCGTCGGGCAGGCACGTGGCCAGGACCGACGCGTGTTCGACCCCGGCCCGGTACAACACCTCCTCGTTGTGCGCGTTGCCCAACACGCTCAGATAGCCGGCCGCCCCGAGCTCCTGCACGCGTTCGGGGTTGTTATCGAGAATGACAAAGGGCCGGTCGGCCTTGGCCAATTCGCGGGTGAGCACATGGCCCCGCCGCCCGTAACCACAGATGATAGCGTGGCCGCGTAGTTTGCTGATGTCTTGCGTCATTCGCCGTGCTCCCAATGTGCGCCGCAATTCAGCCGCGGTAAACAGTTGCACGATACCGCCAATGGTATAGACATAGGCCACCGCCCCGGTGACGATAACGCACATGGTAAAGACCTTGAGCGGCGTACCCTCCACCGCACGCACCTCGCCGTAGCCCACGCCGAATACGGTGATCACAACCATGTAGAGCGCATCGAGCGGCGTCCAGCCGGCAATGACATAGCCCGCACTGGCGATGACCAGGGTGCAGGCGAAGAGGCCGAGGCCATGGTAGATGCGCGCTAGCGAATCCATATGCCCCTGCCCCGTCGCATCCCCTTCACGCCGGTTCACCCCCGTTGCCCGATGCGCGCTGGCGGGCGCGTACGGCGCGGAAGAAATCGGTCAGCACGGCGCCGCACTCTTCTTCGAGCAGCCCCTCGTACACCGCGGGCCGGTGGTTGAAGCGGGCGTCGTCGAGCAGGTTCATGAGCGAGCCCACACAGCCGGCCTTGGGGTCGCGCGCGCCGAAGTAGACCTCGGCCACGCGCGCGAGGATGATGGCGCCCGCACACATGGGGCATGGCTCGAGCGTGACATACATCTGTGCGCCCTCGAGCCGCCAGCTGCCCAGCGCCTCGGCCGCCGCGGTAATCGCCAGCACCTCGGCGTGCGCCGTGGGGTCTTGCAGCGTCTCGCGCTGGTTGTGCCCCTTGGCGATAAGGTGGCCCTCGTGCACGATGACACAGCCGACCGGCACCTCGCCGGCTTCGGCGGCACGTTCGGCTTCGCGCAGGGCGTAGCGCATGTTTCTCTCGTGGGGGTCGAGCACGGCCAGATTCTGCCGGGCCTTGCGCCGTCGTGCAAGAAGGGCCGCCCGCACACCCTGCCCCGCACCGGCCGGCGCGTTCATGGAAAATTCAGACAACAGGGGCCACGGCGCGTTGATCCGGCCCATTGCTTACTCTATGCTGCCAACGGTTTAAAGGCACGTAGCGGCCACGGGTGCACGCGCCCGCGGGCGCGGATGGAAGCATGGCACGCGATACGCGCGACGATGGACTCAGTACCTATCTATCCGAGATCTCGCGCATACCGCTGCTCGCGCCGGCGGAGGAGATTCGCCTGGCGCGCGCGGCGCAGCGTGGCGATGGCAATGCGCGCCGCCGCCTGATCGTGTCCAACCTGCGCCTGGTCGTCAGCATCGCCAAGAAGTACCTCTATTACGGTCTGCCGCTGCAAGACCTTATTGAAGAGGGGAACATGGGCCTGATGAAGGCCGTGGACCGCTACGACCCCGAGCGCGGCTGCAAGTTCAGCACCTACGCCACGTGGTGGATCCGGCAGGCGGTCACGCGTTCGCTCTCGAACCACGGGCGCACCGTGCGCATCCCCGTCTACATCACCGACAACATCTCGCGGTATAAGCGCATCGCAGACGATGTGTACAAGCGCACGGGGCGCCAGGCCACACCGGAAGAAGTGGCCGAGTCCATGGGCATCAAACTGCGCGAAGCGAAGAAGCTGCAAGAGTTCATCGAGGTGGTGACCCCGCTGGAGGCGATGGAAAGCGCGGACGACGACAACCGCGGCATTCCGGAGATCGTGGAACCGCGGAAGAACAATGAAGCCCTGCAGCAGATGGAGCTGGACCAGCAGATGGAGAAACTGCTGAACCAGCTCGACGATCGCGAGAGCAATATTCTGCGCTACCGCTATGGCCTGATGGACGGCCGCGCGCACACGCTGGAAGAGACCGGGCGGCGTTTCAACCTCACGCGCGAACGCATTCGTCAGATTGAAAAAGACGTGATGAAGCGGCTGCGCGCGTTCATCACGGATAACAACGAGGACTTCGCGCCTTAGGGCGCGTGGCAAGATTTCGCGCCACAGGGCGCGTGGGCCGCCGCCTTCCAACCCGGCGCCCGCAACGATGCATAAGGGGATGCCAACCATGATGCGCTACCGCTCAACCTGTCTGGTGCTGCCACTCCTGTTCGGTATGACCGGCCTCTTCGTGAGTCCCGGCCTGGCGTGGGCGGGGCCGCCCTACCAGGCCACCGGCTTCAAGGTGGGCGAAGTCGACCACCAGAGCGCCATCGTGTGGACCCGGCTGACCGAGGCGCCCGTGCGCGTCGGGCCGGCCGGGGGCATTCCCACCGTGCTGTATCGCGATGCGGAAACTGGCGAGTTGGGCCGCAACAGTGCGCGTGGCACGCGCGAGCCCGTGGTGTTCTATCCAAACGGCCATCGCGTAGCGCAGCTGGAAGGCGCCTGCCCGGGAATGCCGGGCGAGGTGCGGGTGGGCTATCGCCCCTACGATGCGGCGCAATGGGCCTGGACCGCATGGACGGCGGTCGACCCCGAACGGGACTACACCCACCAGTTCGCCCTGGAGGCGCTGCGCCCCAACACCAGCTACGAGATTCAGGTGGCCGCCCGCACGACCGGCGGCGCGCCGGGCCAGGTGCGCCACGGCCGCTTCCACACCGCGCCCGCACCGGCTGAAGCCGCGCCCGTTACCTTCGTGGTGACCACGTGCCACCGCTACGACCGGCGCGACCACCGGGACCAGGGCTGGCCTGTGTACTACGCGATGCTGGCGCAGGACCCGCACTTCTTCGTGCATACCGGCGACATCGTGTACTACGACTACCTGGCCAAGACGCCGGCACTGGCGCGCTGGCACTGGCAACGCACCTACAGCTTTCCGACCAACGTCGACTTTCACGCGCAAGTGGCCAGCTACTTCATCAAGGACGACCACGACACGTGGGACAACGATGCGTGGCCGGGCAAGGTAATGCCCTATATGGGCGATTTCACCTTCGAGCAGGGGATGGCGATCTTTCGCGAGCAGGTGCCAATGCGCGAACGCACCTATCGCACCGTGCGCTGGGGGCGCGATTTGCAAATCTGGATGGTGGAGGGGCGCGACTACCGCAGCGCCAACACCATGCCACCGAGTCCGGATAAGACGGTCTGGGGCGCAGAGCAAATGGCCTGGTTCAAGGAGACCGTGGCCGCGAGCGACGCCACGTTTCGCGTTTTGATCAGCCCCACGCCCGTGGTCGGGCCCGACCGTATCCGCAAGGCGGACAACCACAGCAACCTGGCCTTTCGCGACGAAGGCGAGGCGCTGCGCCGCTTCATCAGTGAGCAGGAGGATATGTTCGTGGTCAATGGCGACCGGCACTGGCAATACGTGTCGGTGGATGAAGAGACCGGCGTGCGCGAGTTCAGCGTGGGGCCGGGCGCCAACAAACACGCGGGCGGCTGGAGCAACGACCAGCGCATGCCGGAGCACCAGTACCTGAACGTGACCGGCGGCTTTTTCTCTGCGCGCGTGCAGCGTATCGACGGCGTGCCGACCCTGATTACGCGGCACCACGATGTCGACGGCGCCATCTATCATGAAGAGCGCCACCCGGCTACCGCGAAGTAAGCATGCTGCAGACCGAACTCTGGCTGACGCCGCTTATTCTGCTGCCGGGCGTGGCGCTGCTGGTCGCCAGTACCAGTGCACGCCTCGCCCAGATGCACGGCGAGTTCCACCATCTGCTCGACCACCACGACGGCCACGCCAAGATTCTCTCGCGTCAGCTCGTGTCGCGCGCGCGGCGTCTGCGCAATGCCCTGGTCAGCCTCTACAGCAGCGTGTGCATCTTCTCGTTCAGTGCATTGCTGGGCGGCATCCTCAATGTGTGGCAACCGCAATGGGTGTGGACCGCGGGCGGCGTAACGCTGCTGGGCATCATCGCGCTCTTCTACGCCGCCTTCGAGCTCGCCTGGGAATCCGTCACCTGCATGCGCATCATCGACGAGCACCGCGCGCGCGTGGCCGAGCGCAACGCACCCAGCGGCGACCCCGCACCCGGCCCGGCCGACTAGAGTCCGAAACGGTCCAGCAAATCACGGGCGGCGTCTTGCACGCCGTCGCGGATGGCTTCCCGCTCGTCCTGCAGCGGGCGCCGGAGCAACTGCGCACGCGGTGAAAACGGCGGCCCCGTCAGTTCGAGCGTGACGCCTGCCAACTGCTGAATGCGGTCGACGCCGGCCCCGAGTACGGGCACCTGGCGCAGGGGTCCCGCGACGCCTTCGAGAAGAAAGACGCCCAGCTCGACATCCATGTCGTCTTGCGGCAGATCGATCCAGCCGCCACCGGTCAGGCGATAGGCATTGTCGACCAGCATGAACGACACCGGTTCGATTCGCCCGTCCTGCGCCACCAGCGTGACCGCCGATTCGTTGAAGCGCAGGCCCTCGTCCTGCAGGCTGGGCATCTGCAGGCGCAGGGCATCGGTCGTGCGCAGCACGGTCAGTACTTGTGTGGCGAAACCCATCTTGCCGTAGGTGCCGTCGCGCGCCTCAAAGGTCACATCGCCGCTGAGTGCGTCGATCAGCTGGCGCCCCGCCAGCAAGGGAAAGCGAACCTCGGCGCTGCCCCGCGTGGTGCCGCGCAGGCCGCGCGGCTCGGCATAGAACAAGTCGTCGACGAAGCGCAGGTTGGCACCGTTCCACGAGAAGTTCAGCGCCAGGGTCGCCGGCGTGCCGCGTGTCCACGTCGCTGTGCCCATAAGCGAACCGGCGTACGGCGTAAGCGCCAGGTCTTCGGCGCGAATGGTTTCACCATCGAGCCGCACCGTGGTCCGCAGGTTTGTGGCACGCGCGCGGCGCAGCAGCACTTCATCGAGCTGCACGTCTAACGTGCCGCGCAGCGGTGCGCCACCCGCTTGCGCATCGACCCCCAGGGTACGCAGCGAGGCGAGCGCCGCCAGCACGCGGTTGAGGTCGACCCGGGCGCCGCGCACCACACCGGTCCAGATGCCATTGCGCAGACCGCCGGTCAAGGTGCAGTCGCTGCCGGCCCCCTCCACGCGCAGCGCATCGAAGGCCCACACGCCGTCTTCGTACTGCACGCGCCCATTGGCACGGTCGAGGCCCGCCTCTGGGGTGGGGGCATAGGCCGCATCGGCAAGGGTGAGGTCGGCCGCCAGTGGATTCAGTTGCACCCGGCCCGAGACGCCACCGCCGAGCTGGCCGCCCTGCGCGAGCAATGGGGTCAGCGCGGCGAGGTCAACGCGCAGGTCGTCACATACCCATGCGGTGCCTTGGGGAGTCCAATCGCTCTGCTGCCCGAGCAGGTAGAGCGTAAGGGCCGCGGGCTGCCAGCCGTCTGCGTTGTGCGCGCGCAAGGTAGCGGACATCGCCTGGCCGGGCGCCTTTTCGAAGGCGTCCTGCAGGGCAATGCGTGCATCGGCGAGGTCGGCATCAAGTGTCAACGTGTCGCCATCGAGGACCGCGGAAAGGCCGGCTGTTCCGCTGGCCGTCACCCCTTCGGGCAAGTCGCCCGCGAGGCGCGTCAGCGGCACCTGCGTAGAGAGCACCGCGCTCGCGAGGCGTGGCTCGGCGCCGGTGTCCATCGTAAAGCGCAGGGTGAGCGGCTGGTCGCCCGAGCGGGTCACGGCC
>CAYMLC010000210.1:0-6458 GCA_964390765.1 uncultured Nitrospirales bacterium | reverse complement strand
AGCGCACTTCGGGCGGGTGGTTCGCGTCGAAGCTCAGGTCGTAGAGCCGCTGTTCGATGTCGCCCAGCGTCAGGCGCACCGGCTCGCCCTGGCTGTTGGTGTAGGTGATGCCGTGCGCCGCGAACAGGCGCTGCTTCTCGGCCAGCAGCGCGGCCGCCAACTCGTGCTGCGAGGTGATGCGGTAGCGCTCGAGACCGGTCGTATCCACGAAGTCCGGCGCCATCGCGTACCAGCGAATCGCGAAGTCCATCCAATCGGCCAGGTAGAAATACTTGTTGCGCCGGTCCACATCCGAAGACGGCGAACTCCACGTCTCCCAGCGGCCGTGCGCCTGAAAGATGTTCTCGTTCGCCAACTCCTCGGGATACGTAATCGGACCGTTGGCCTTGTAGTCGGCCCAGGCGTCCTGCACAAACTCGTCGCGAAAGCGCCACATGTCTTCCAGCTCGTCCACATAGCTGGCGAGGAACGCCGCCGGACGAATCTGGTCGACCGATTTCATCTTCAGGCGCACGTAGTCGTGGTAGCGGTCGGCCCGCATACCGTTCACGGGAATGTATTGCTGCGCCACCATCTGCTGAATCACTTCGTACTGCTGCGTGGAGAAGCCGAACGCGCGCATTTCCTCGTTGGTGCGCCGGCGCACGCGGGTCACGCGGCCGCTACTGTCGGTCTCGGCAATCGGATAGCGCCACACGCGTAGCCCCTGAAAGCAGCCCTGCCACGGCCGGTTCGGGTCTTCGCCCGATGGCGTGACGCCAGTCACCACGTTCATGCCGTTGTAGGTGTAGATGTCGCGCGCACGTGTGGTGCTGGCATTGATGAACAGCAACTCGCCATAGGGCGAGACCTTCGCCAGCATCAGCGTGTGTCCGTCGAGGTAGTTCACGCAGCCCAGCAACAGAATATCGGGGTCCAGCGCCACGGGCAACGTGTCCGACATCTCCGCGTTGCGTCCGTCCAGTTCCACGCGGAAATTGCCGCTGTTGAAGCCGCTCATGGCGCGCTGGAAAAAGCGGTGTATCGAACCGGTGGTGAAGCTGCTGGTCATGCCGGTCGGGATGTTGTAGTCCGCGGTGCGTACATCGCCGCCACCCGAGCGTACATGCGTGACCATCCAGGGCAGGCCCCGCCGGTACGCGTAATAGCCCGCCAGAAACTGCACCAGCTTCGCGCAGTCCACATAGTGATGCGTCTGGCGCAGCAGTCCGCTCGGAAGCTGGGGATTGCACTTCGCGCCGCAGAAGCTCTCCTGTTCGAGCAGGTTGATCTCGGGGTCCTGAATCATGCGCTCGAGTTTGGCGATGCGCTGCTCGATGGTGCCGGTCGTCTTCAGCGTGTACAGGTTCTCGACCCACTGGGCGAAGTGACGCGTCTCGGCCGGCGTCCATTGCCGGTGCAAAGGCCAGGCCCCCTGGGTCGAGCGAATGCTGGGCGGGTTGGGGTCGGTCCAGGTGCGCGCAGCGGCCTGGGTCTGGGCCGGCGCGAGGCTCGCGGCCAGCAGCGCGGCGATGGCGGCGCACGCCATCACGGCGTGCGGGTATAGCTTACTCGTGGGCACGACTGCCCCCTTCCATACTGGGTGTTGCATTGCGTCGCGCGCCACCACGGCGACAGCTGCGTTGGCACACTTCTACCAAAACCACGATAACACAGTGCCGAACAGAAACCAGTTTTCGCCGGGCCTACCAGCCCATGGAACCGGGCACGCCCTTGAAGGGGCCCGCCAGGTCGCTGGTGATCCAGCCGCCGTAGAAGCCGCCCGGTTGCGGCGTGGCCGCTTCGCCATCTACGAGGCACGCCTCCATTTTCTGGGGGTAGAACGCGAAGTACCCGCGGATGGCGGCAAATTCGGGAACCGGGTGCGGGTAGTCCCAGACCGCATGTTCAACCACGCGGTCGCCCACCACCACATCGTAATAGCGCGCGCTGCCCTTCCATTCACAAAAGCTGCCTTGCGACACCGCACGCAGGTATTCGTGACTTACATCATCGGGCGGAAAGTAATAGACCGGTGGATGCGACGTCTCGAGCACACGATACCCGCGCGTGGTTTCAGCCAGCGTCACGCCAGAGCACTTGACAACGAGGCGTCGTGTGGTAGGCTCGAGCCGTGGAGGGCGCGGGTAGTCCCACACGGACTCTTGGCCGGGCGCGGGTGTATCGGGCTGGGGCCGCGTCGAACGGAGCATGGGGAAATATCCTTTCGGTATCAAACCGTTGCGCTTCTTAACACTCATCGGGGTAAACGGGTACGGGGCCGCAGATTCTTTCCGTACGCGTTACAGAAGGGAAGTGGTCTCGCCGCGCGCGGCAGCCGCACACAACCAGCGAGAGAAACGTCATGGCCCATTCACCTGCCGCCCCCACCACTGCGCCAGCTTCGGACCACGCGGCCTACGCGCGTGAACGCTTCGCCCGCGTACGCGCCTTCAGCGACCATCTGCGCGCGCCGCTTGCCGTCGAGGACTACGTGGTTCAGACCATGCCGGACATGAGTCCGACGAAGTGGCATCTCGCGCACACGACCTGGTTCTTTGAAACCTTCGTCTTGAAGCCACACGCACCGGGCTACACGCCACTCACCGATGTATTCGAGTACCTGTTCAACAGCTACTACAACGCGGTCGGCCAACAATTCCCCCGGCCCTTGCGCGGCCACCTGAGCCGGCCCACCGTGCAGGATGTGCTGGACTATCGCGCGCACGTCGACGCCGCGATGCAGACCTTCTTTGAAGCGGGCGGCTGCGAAGACCCGCACATCGCCGAGCTGGTCGTCCTGGGCACGCACCACGAAGAACAGCACCAGGAACTCATCGTCACCGACCTCAAACACCTGTTCGCCCAGAACCCCCTGTTCCCCGCCTACCGCCCGGCCCAGCCACATGGGCGCGGCGCCGCAGCGGCCCTGGGCTGGCTGCCGCGCGAAGAAGGCATCTACGAGATGGGCTTTCGCGGCGAGGGTTTCCACTTCGACAACGAAGAGCCGCGCCACCGCGTGTTCCTCAATCCCTTTGCGCTGGCTGATCGGCTGGTGACCAATGGCGAGTTCTTGCAGTTCATCGACGATGGCGGCTACCGGCAGTCGCGCTACTGGCTGTCTGAAGGGTGGGATGCCGTGCAGAGCGACGGCTGGAATGCGCCCGCCTATTGGTACCAGGTGGACGGCGGCTGGAAGCAGCAGACGCTGGGCGGGCTGCGCGACCTCGACCTGAACGAGCCCGTGTGTCACGTCAGTTACTACGAAGCCGACGCCTACGCCAACTGGACCGGCTATCGCCTGCCGACCGAAGCCGAATGGGAAGTGGTCGCCCGTGACTATCCGGTGGCGGGCAACTTCGTCGAAGATGGCTACTTCCACCCCATCCCGGCCGACGGCGAATCGCCGCAGTTCTTTGGCGATGTGTGGGAATGGACGCGCAGCCCCTACGTGGCCTATCCCGGCTACCGGGCCGCCGCCGGTGCGCTGGGCGAGTACAACGGCAAGTTTATGTGTAACCAGTTCGTATTGCGGGGCGGTTCGTGCGCAACGGCGCACGAACACACACGCGTCTCGTATCGCAATTTCTTTGGACCGGCATCGCGCTGGCAATTTGCCGGCCTGCGCCTCGCGAGGGATCTATGAGCCAATCTTCCGTTTCACCCGAACCCGCATCGCCCGCCAATCTGGCCGACCATCACGATGCCGTGCTCGATGAAGACTTTCGCTGCGAGGTGCTGGCCGGGCTGACAGGCGACCCGAAGACGCTGCCGTGCAAGTGGCTGTACGACGAGCGCGGTTCGCAGTTGTTCGACCAGATTTGCGAGGCCGGCGACTATTACCCCACGCGCACCGAGATGCAGATCATGCGCAGCGAGATTGCGGACATCGCCTCGGAAGTGGGGCGCAACGCGATGCTGATCGAGTATGGCAGCGGCAGCAGCATGAAGACGCGCCTGTTGCTGGATGCCTGCCCGGAAATCGCGGGCTATGTGCCGCTCGACATTTCGCGCGAGCATCTGTTGAAGGCCGCGGAGGAAATCGCCAAGGACTATCCGCACCTGCCCATCTATCCCGTGGTGGCGGATTACACGCAACCCTTCGAACTGCCCGAAGCCGTGCTTGCCGTAGAAGACCGCGTGGTCTACTTCCCCGGCTCGACCATCGGCAATTTTCACCCCGAGGACGCCCGCGCCTTTCTCAAGAATGTGGCGCGTGTGGTGGGGCCCGGCGGCGGCATGCTGGTCGGGGTCGATTTGCGCAAGGACCCCGCGCGACTGGAAGCGGCGTATAACGACAGCGACGGCGCAACGGCCGCCTTCAACCTGAACCTGCTTACGCGCATGAACCGCGAACTGGGCAGCGACTTCCCCGTCGAACGGTTCGAGCATCGCGCCGTCTGGAATCCCGATATCGGCCGGGTCGAGATGCGCCTGTGGGCGCTCGACGACTGCGTGGTATCGGTCGGCGGCGAGACCATTGCCTTCGAAGCGGGCGAGAGCATCCACACGGAATCCAGCTACAAGTACACGCTCGATGGCTTTGCCGAACTCGTCGATGGCGCAGACTTTCGCGTCGAAGATGTGTGGACCGACCCTGACGCGCTGTTCAGTATCCAGCTCTTGCGGCGCAAGGGCTAGCGGCAGTACGCCGGTCCGCCGGGACGCAACCGCCGGCGCGCCAGGGCTCAGGCCTGCAGCAATGCCTCGATGGCGTCGGCGCGGCGCTTCGGCGTCTCGACCAGGTGCTGCACATAGTCAGACGCTGGCGCGCGCAGGAGTGCGGCCGGCGCATCGCACTGCAAGAGTTTACCGCCCTGCATCACGGCGATCCGGTCGCCCAGCAGCAGCGCCTCTGTCATATCGTGCGTGACCAGGATGGCGGTCAAGCCCAATTCGTGCTGCAGCCGGCGGAACTCGCGTTGCAGCTCGTCACGCGTGACCGGGTCGAGCGTGCCAAAGGGTACATCCAGCAGCATGATACGCGGGCGCGCGGCGAGGGCCCGCGCCAGGCCGACGCGCTGTTGTTGTCCGCCCGAGAGCGCACGCGGCACACGCTTGCGATAGGTCTGCGGCGGCAGCCCGACCAGGTCGAGCAACTCATCCACGCGTGCGGCTGTGTCCTCCTGTGTCCAGCCCAGCAGCCGCGGCACCGCCGCCACGTTTTCCCCCACGCTGTAGTGGGGAAACAGGCCGATACCCTGAAACACATAGCCGATGCGGCGGCGCAATTCGACGGCGTTCAGGCCGGCCGTGTCCTCGCCATCGACCACGACCCGGCCGGAGGTCGGCGCGATCAGCCGATTGATCATCTTGAGCGTGGTTGTCTTGCCACTGCCCGATTCGCCGATGAGCACCAGTAATTCGCCCGCCGCCACTTCCAGGCACACGTCGTCTACCGCAGGCGGGCCCGCACCATAGCGCTTGGTGAGCGTATCGAGCACGATCATGCTCTGGTTCTAACAGGCCAGCCCAGGTGTCGCAACCGCCGCCTGTTCGCCGGATTGGCGCTCGGCGGGTACAATTCAGTTGACAGACTGTTTTTCGGGCACGCCGTGCGCGCGACGCGCGCTCGAGGAGTATTGTGCTGTGGCTCAGACCGCTCTCCAGGCGGATGCGCCGGTTGTCCTGCTGGCCATCTACGAAGACGCCGCGTTCCTGCGGCGGTTGGGGAGCGTCTGTGCGGGCCTGCGCCGTCCGGCCGTGCGCCTCTTGCCCTACGACCAGGTGGTCGAAGGCATCGCCGGCGCGGTGCGGCGGCCGGTCGACGTGGTGCTGTGCGCGCCGCACCTGGGCCATACCGGCCCCCTGGAACTCATCCACAAGCTGCGCCACGAAGGCCGCCGTATGCCTGTGATCGTGGCGGGGCCGGCGGCGCCTGAAGACAAGGTGGCCGCCTTGATTCGTGGCGGCGCGCACACCTATCTGAACATCGACCATCTGAGCCCCGTGCACCTGGGCCGCGTGCTGCGCGAAGCGGTGCGCGCGCACCAAGAAGCCGAGGAGGAGGCCCGGCTGCGGCGGCAGTTGCGCGAGGCTTCGCAGTTGGAAGCCTTGACCACGCTCACCAGCGGGGTGGCGCACGACTTCAACAACCTGCTCACCGGCATCATGGGTATGCTGGAGTTGGCCGAGCGCGAGGCCACCTCTGAAAGCCAGCGCGACCATCTGGGCCGGGCACACGACCAGTGCCGGCGCATGGCCGCGCTCATCGGCGAACTGGCCCGCTATACGCGGCGGAGCCAGAGTGCAGCGGCCGAGCCGATTGCGCTGGGCCCGCTGATTGAGCAGGTGGCCAGCGTGATGCGCGCCTACGCGCCCGCCCGGATTGCCGTCGAGATGCGGGTGGCACAGCCCTCGCCCGAAGTCCGTGCGACGCACGTGGCGCTGTATCAGCCGTTGCGCAACATCGTGCACAACGCGCTCGAGGCGTGCGGCGAGGCCGGTGTCGCACGCGCCTCAGAACGCCGGCACCGTCT
>CAYMLC010000209.1:0-6507 GCA_964390765.1 uncultured Nitrospirales bacterium | reverse complement strand
AGCCTGACCTTTCACACGCAGGGCGGTGTGTTGCGCTGCCACTACTGCAATGCCGAGTATCCGCAGCGTGGCGCCTGTCCGGAGTGCAAGACTACGCCGCTGCTCTTTCTCGGCAGTGGCACGCAGAAGGCCGAGGACTATCTGGCGCGCACCTTTCGCGGGGCACGCATCGCGCGGATGGATGCCGACAGCACCCAGCGCAAGGGCGGGCACGCGCGCATCTTGAGCGCGTTTGCCGCGGGCGAGACCGACCTGCTGATCGGCACGCAAATGCTGGCGAAGGGGCACGACTATCCGGGCGTGACCCTCGTGGGCGTGGTCAATGCCGACCGCGGTCTCACGTTGCCCGACTTTCGCGCGGCGGAATCGGGCTTTCAGTTGTTGTGCCAGGTGGCGGGGCGTGCGGGCCGTGGCGCGCAGCGCGGCGAGGTGCTGATACAGACCTATCGTCCGCGGCACTATGCGATTCAGGCGGCGGCGCAGCACGACTACCACGCCTTCTACACCGCGGAGATTGCGCAGCGCGAGGCGGCCGGTTTTCCGCCGTTCCGCCGGCTCGCGCATTTCGTGCTCGAGGCGCCCGACCCGCAGGAGGCCGAGCGCAATGCGGTCCTGCTGCGGCGCATTGCGCGCGAGCAGCGTGAAGCGCTGGGCCTGCAGGGCATCGAGATTATGGGGCCGGCGCCGGCCATCATCCGGCAGATTCAGGGGCGCTACCGCTGGACGCTGGGACTCTTGAGCAAGAGCCCGAAACGGTTGAACGCACTGGTGCGTGGCATCCGGCCGGCCTTCGACGAAGCGCGTACGAGCAGCCGGGTCGCGCTCAAGGTCGACTTCGATCCCGTGAACGCGTTGTAGTGGCGACCGGCTAATCCAGCTCGAGCGTCGCCTGCCACTGCTCCTTCTTCTCGGGCCAGGGCGGCTGCTCGGTCTTGCTCAGGAGAAAGCTGCCCATGCACAGGTAGTCCATGTCCGTGCGCATGAAGCAGGTGTAGGCTTCGTCGGGTGTGCAGACGATGGGCTCGCCGCGCACGTTGAACGACGTGTTGATCAGCAGCGGGCAGCCGGTGCGTTCGTAGAAGGCCTGCAGCAGTTGGTGGTAGCGCGGATGGTCGGCGGCGTCGACCGTCTGAATGCGCGCCGAGTTGTCGACGTGCGTTATCGCGGGCACATCCGAGCGCGCGACGCGCAACTTGTCAAAGCCCTGCGCCGCCTGCTCGGTATCGTCCAGCGCGCGGCGGCGTTCGGCGCGCACATCGGCGACCAGCAACATGTAGGGACTCGCGTGGCCATTGAGTTCGAAGACCTCGCTGGCGTGCTCGCGCAGGACACTGGGTGCGAAGGGGCGGAACGACTCGCGGAACTTGATCTTCACGTTGAGTGTCGACTGCATCTCGCGCGAGCGCGGGTCGCCCAGGATGCTGCGCGCGCCCAGGGCACGCGGGCCAAACTCCATGCGCCCCTGAAACCAGCCCACCACATGGCCGCCATCGAGCAGCGCCGCCACTTCGCCGGGTAGTGCGGCCTCGTCCAGCCGGCGATAGGGGACTCCGCGCGCGTCGAGCATCGCGGCGATGGCGTCGTCGTCGAAGCTGGGCCCCAGGTAACTGCCGCGCTGGCGGCGGGCATCGGGCGTGCGCGGCTGGTCGAGCAGTTGGTGCCAGGCAAACAATGCGGCGCCCAGGGCATTGCCGGCGTCGCTGGCGGCGGGCTGAATCCAGATGTCGTCGTAGGGGCCCTCGCGCAGGATGCGCCCGTTGGCCACACAGTTCAGCGCCACGCCCCCGGCCAGACACAGGTGCTTCAGGCCGGTCTGCTCGTGCACGTGGCACGCCGCCTTCAAGAGCACCTCTTCCGTGACCGCCTGCACGCTGCGCCCCAGGTCCATCTCGCGCTGGGTGACCTTTGACTCCGGCTGGCGCGGCGGCCCGCCGAAGAGTGCGGCGAACTTCGCGTTGGTCATGCGCAGGCCCGCGCAGTAGGCGAAGTAGTCGAGGTTCAGGCGGAACGAGCCGTCGGGCTTGATGTCGATCAGCTCGCGCTTGATCGTGTCGGCGTAGCGCGGCTCGCCGTAGGGTGCGAGGCCCATGAGCTTGTATTCGCCGCTGTTGACGCGGAACCCGCAGAAGTAGGTGAAGGCCGAATAGAGCAGGCCAATCGAGTGGGGGAAGTTCACCTCGCGCATCAGTTCGACGCGGTTGCCGCGGCCCACGCCCCAGGCCGTGGTCGCCCATTCGCCCACGCCGTCGACCGTCAGGATGGCGGCCTCTTCGTAGGGGCTGGGAAAGAAGGCCGACGCGGCGTGGCTCTGGTGGTGGGCGCAAAAGAGGATGGGCCCCTCGAAGGGCAGGTGGCGGCGGATGGTGCCACGCATGAATACGCGCTCTTGCAGGTAGGGGGGCATGTGGTGCCAGAAGGCGCGCAAGCCGCGCGGCGACGTGCCGAGATAGGTCATCAGCAGGCGCTCAAACTTCACCCACGGCTTGTCGTAGAAGACCACATAGTCGAGGTCATCGAGCGCGATACCGGCCTCGCGCAGGCAGTATTCGGCCGCATGCTGCGGAAAAGCCGGGTCGTGCTTGCGCCGGGTGAAGCGCTCTTCCTGCGCGGCCGCCACAATGTCGCCATCGCGCAGCAGCGCGGCCGCGCTGTCGTGGTAGAAGGCCGATATGCCCAGGATGTTCACGTGCCGGAAACCTCGTGTGCCGCAAGGCTATCAGCGTACGTGGTGGCGTGCAACGGCGGCAGGCTGCCTCGCGGCGCGGCGCGGCGCGCCCGATGCCCGGTCTACTGCGGGCTGGAGCCGGTACCGGCGGCGGCTCCCTCGCCGGGTTCACCCTGCTCCGGCAGGTACTCGTAGATGGTGGCCCAGCGGCGCTGGAAGCTGGTGATTTCGTACGTCTCGTTAATCCAGTTCTGCAGCGCCTGATTGTGGCGGCTGGTGTCTTTGCCCATGAAGAAGGGTTGTGCGCGGCGTACCTTGATGATGTAGCGGGGCGGTTCTTCCTGCAGCCGTTCGAGCAGGCGCGCGCGGTGGTGTTGGATGTAGGGGTCCGACACGTGGTGCTGCAGGTAGGCGTAGTAGATGTAGGGCGTGGCCAGCGGTACGCGCGTCTCGAGCATCGCCTGCAGCGTGCCGCCCCACACCCAGTCGAGCGGCTGTATGCGGTCGCCCGGCTCCACGCGCGATTCCAGCCAGCGGGCGATCACGTCGGTGCGGCCGGCCTGCGGCACCACGCGCGTGTAGCGTTCGTGCGCGCGGAAGCCATCGCTGGCGCCGGTCTCGTGCCAGGCGGCGAACAGCAGCACGGCCAGAGGCACGAGGCGCCCCAGCCACACCTGGTCGGCCTTGGGCGGGGCCAGACACGATGAGGAAGTAGAGCAGCGGCGTCCAGTGGTATTGGTGGAAGTGGCCGCTGAACACGGGGTAGATGCTGAAGGCGGCGGTGAGCCCGCCGAGCAGCCACACGTAGCGGCGCTGGCGCTGGTCGAGGCCGGTATTGTTGGCGGCGCAGGCGAAGCCCACGAGTGCGGCCAGGTACCACCAGCCGAAGCGGCCGAGTTCGCGCCACTCCTGCCAGTAGTAGGCCCAGCGTTGGTCGGGTTCGAGCACGGTGCGGCCGTGGGCCAGGCTGCCCCACAGCGGGATGTAGTTGAAGACGATGTCGAGGAAGTCGTCGAAGGCGCCGTGCCACAGCAACCAGCCGATCAGCAGCACGGTCAGCGGCAGGGCACCCAGTGCAGCGGCGCCGATGATCACCCCGCATCGCCTGAGATAGGTACGCGGCCGCGGCCATTCATTGCCGTGCAGGGGTTCAGTCAGCAGGTAGAGGCCGAGCACCGGCAGTGCAACGGCGGCGTGCGGCTTGATGGCCCCCGCCAGCGCGATGAAGACGCCCATGACCAGCGCGCGCCAGAAGAGCGGCCGTTGTTCGAGCAGGGTGACGGCGCCCACGCCCATGGCCACGGGCGCGAGGAGGATGTAGTCGCGCTGCATCATGGCGTAGCCGAACTGCAGATAGGCCACGCCGAAGAGCACGGCCGCGGCGCCCGCCGCCAGCCAGCCCACACGCCGCATCATAAAGAGCGTGGCGCCGCAGGTGAGTACAAGCCAGGTCACGTCGGCCAGGCGGAAGCCGAGGTCATCCCAGCCGAAGAGCGCACCCATGCCGGCAAACCACAGGAAGGTGAGCGGCATGTTTACGTCGAAGATATCGCGGTAGGGGATGAAGCCCTGCTCGGCGACCAGCCACCCCGAGTACATCAGGATGGCGCCATCGTGGCGCATGCGCACGTCGAGCGATTGCCACATCAGCCAGCCGAGTACGCCCGCTGCGGCCAGCACCGCCGCCAGGAGCAGGCCGCTGGTCAGTTGATTGGCTATACGGCGCTGTTCGCCGCTCAACGGCCGTCTCCCTTGGGCCGTGCCCGGCCGTGCCGTGCGCCGCTAGTTCGCTTCGTCGAAGTGCGTGATGATCTTGCTCACGAGGCCGTATTCATGGGCCTCTTCCGCGTTCATCCAGAAGTTGCGGTCGCTGTCGCGCGCCACCTTCTCCTCCGGCTGGCCGGTCTCTTCGCTGATCAGCTTATTGATGCGCGTGCGGATCTTGATGATTTCCTGCGCCTCGATGCGGATGTCGGCCGCCTGCCCGCCCGCGCCGCCACTGGGCTGGTGCAACAGGAAGCGCGTATTCGGCAGGCTGTAGCGCTTGTCACGGTCGGCACCCAACAGGATGGGCACGCCGATGCTGGCCACCCAGCCCGCACCAATCCCGATGACGGACGACTTGATGAAACGCATGATGTCGTGGATCGCGTAGCCGCTGTCGACGTGGCCGCCGGGTGAACTGACCACCACCTTGATCGGGTTGTGGTTGTCGGAGTCGAGGATCAGCAGTTGCGCGATGGCTTTCTCGGCAACTTCCTGGTCAATCCCGCCCGTGATCATCACAATGCGCGACTTGACCAGCTTGGCCATCAGGCCTTCCTGCTTGGCCTCTTCCTCGTTCTTCTTCGGTTCTTCGTCGTCGTGATAGGTCCAGCGCATGGCCTGTATCTCCTTGGCGGGGCGCACCGGCACGGGCGCACCGTGCCACGGGTTGATTGGGGATGGTTAGGAAAACGCCCGCGCGCCGCCCCGTATTCTGCCTGTCCAGGCGTAGCCCTTCAAGGCGCCGGCGGTACCGGCAACAGCAGCCACGCGAACGCGGGACGATTCGCCAGTGGCTGTACGGCGAAGGCGCGGCCCATACGAAACAGCGCCGCTTGCCCGACGTGCGGCGGGTCGGGCACCTGGCCGGCTACACTGGGATGCTGCAAGATGCGCACGTCGAGCGCGCCCGCGGCCGCCGGGCCAATGGCGATGCCCTGGCCATCGGAACCGGCGACGACATAGCGTTCGTCGTTCTGGCCGGCGAAGATGCCCGACTTGATGGCGAGTGGCCATTGTGGTTGAAAGCGCGCGCGCCAGGACAACCCGCCCGAGCGGGCCGCGCTCGACCACACGACCGTGGCAGTCTCGTCTATGGTCAGCCCTGCCACCGCGGTGGGCACCGGCAGCGGACTGCCCGCGGGAGCCCCGGCCACGATGTCGTAGCCGCCATACCGTTGCAGCAGACGGAACAGATGTACGCTGTCCCACTGTGCCAGGCGCGGACCCAGCGTGGGAGCCCCCAGCAATGTCGCGAGGGGCCGGGCCAGGATGTGCGGCGCAAGTCCGGCCACCACCTCGTCGACCACGGCTTGCCGCGCTGCATCGCGTGCGGCCTCGACGAAGCCGTCTTCCTGCAGCGATGCGGCCAGCGCGCGCTTGGCCTCTGGCGACGCGCGCAAGGGTGCGGGTACGGTCTCGGGCGTTAACAGCGCCAGCGCACGTTGGGGCTGGCCTGCCGCCACCAGCGCCCGCTCGTACGCGAGGCCGCGCCCGGTCCATGGCAGTGCCGACACCGCATCGCGCAGACGGCGCAACATTTCCTCGCGCATGGCGTCGCTGGGCGGCGGCAGGATAGGCCGCGGCGGTGGTTCGGCATAGACCCCGGGCACAATCAGCGAGGCCCACTCCGGCTGCTCGGCCGCCAGGCGCACCCGGGCTTCCCAATAGCGCTGGCGCGGCTCGCGCTGAAACCGCTCGCCCCGGTCCCAGAGCTGATAGGCAAGGTGCTGGAGCGAGGCCTGGTCGCTGTACCATTCGCTGTTGAGCAGACGGCGGGCGTAGGCTTCGTAGTTGCGCGGGTCGCTGGTGTTGCCCAATGCCACGTGAAGCGTGTTCCACACGGCAAGCGCGGCCACGGCCGCCGGGGCCAGCCACACGACACGCGGCCAGCGCACGCCCGGCGCTTCGGGGGCCGGCCACGCCAGACGCATGACCAGGCCGAACACGAGCGCCAGTTCGACACCGGGGCGCTCGCCCAGGACCATCGGGCCAATGGCGGCGGCGTAGGTGGCGGCAACAATGTAGGGCTGGCCTTCGCGCCGCTCGTAGCGCCACGAGACCAGCAGGCGCGCGCT
>CAYMLC010000208.1:0-6577 GCA_964390765.1 uncultured Nitrospirales bacterium | reverse complement strand
CCATGTTCTTGTAGCTGACGTTGCCGTGATACTCGTTCGATTCGGGAATGAGTACATAGTCAGCGCCGCTCCGGTTCGCCGCCTTCATCTGCGATTTCATGCTGCGGCCGAGCGTGTCGGTCTCGGCAATGTGGCCGTTGTCGATGACCAGGATCTCGTCGCAGCCGCGCACGAGCGACAACCGGTGTGACACCGTGATCGTGGTGCGACCCTCCATCAGCCGCTCGAGCGCTGCCGTAATCACCGCCTCCGACTCCGGCTCGACCGAGGCCGTGGCCTCGTCCAGCAGCAGCACCTTCGGATTCGCCAGAAACGCGCGCGCAATGCTGATGCGCTGCTTCTGTCCGCCGCTCAGCTTTACGCCGCGCTCGCCCACGCGCGTGTCGTAGCCCTCGGGCAGCGCATCGATGAAGGGGTGCGCATTCGCGCGCTCGGCCGCCGCCACCACCGCCTCGTCCGTCGCCTCGAGTTGGCCGAACACGATGTTCTCGCGAATGGTGCCGCCAAACAAGAACGGCTCTTGCGAGACCAGTGCCATGGGCCGTCGCACGCTCTTCTCCTGCAGGTCGCGCAGGTCGTGCCCATCCAGCTGCACCCGGCCCCCAACCGGATCGTAGAAGCGCAGCGCCAGGTGCAGCACCGTCGATTTGCCTGCGCCGCTCGGCCCCACAATGCCGATGTGCTGGCCGGGTGCGGCGTCGAAGTCGATGGCTTCGAGCACCGGCACGCCCTCGCGGTATTGAAACGACACCCCCTCGAAGCGCACGTGGCCTTGCGGCGTCTCGAGCACGCGTGCGCCGGCCCGGTCGGTCACGGCCATGGGCGCGTCGAGCACGGCGAAGATACGGCGGCAGGCCGCGCCGGCGCGCTGAAACAATTCATTGGTCTGCGCCAGCGTGAAGATGGGGAAGAAGAGGAACCACCAATAGCCGCGATAGGCGATGAGGTCGCCCAGGCTGAAGGTGCCCTGGATAACGAAATAGCCGCCTGCGGCCAGCATCATGCCGTTGCTCAGATAGCCGATGGCCGTCACGCTGGGGAAGTAGGCCGCGCGGGCGCCGACCCCGCGGATGGCCTCGCCCAGCAGAATCTGGTTCCACGCGCTAAAGCGCGCGCGTTCGTGGTCTTCGCGGGCGAAGGCCTTTACGACGCTCACCCCGCTCAGCTGCTCCTGCAGCCGCGCACTCAGGTCGCCGTAGCGATCGCGAATGCGTTTGTACAGGTCCTTGACGCGCACATTGAAGAAGTAGGTGGCGAAGGCCACACCCATCAGCGGCAACAGCGTGAGCAGGCCCACCGTCACATCCAGCCACAACAGGATGGCGGCTACCCAGAAGAAGCTGACCGCCTGCGTAATCGTCTGGTCGACGCCATCGATCACCACGTCGTTCAGCGTATCTACATCGCCCATCACGCGGGCCACTTGGTCGCCCGTGCGCTGGTCGTGGTGGTATTGCACGCTCTGTGCCATCAGCCGCGCGTGCAACTGGGCGCGCAGGTCGGCCATGAAGCGCTGGCCCGTGGCGCCCAGAATATAGGTGCGCGCGGCCGACAGCGCGGCCCCGGTCCAGTGGATGCCGCACATCAATGCGGCCAGGGCCAGCACCAGCCCCACGTCTTCGTTGGGGATCGCGTCGTCGACCACGAACTTCCAGACCAGCGGTGGCGCCATCTGGATGGGGGCGGCAAGCAACAGCAGCACCACGCCAATGGTCAGCGCGCGGCGATAGGGGCGGAAGAGGCGCAGAACCCGGCGGAAGACGCGCTCGTCGGGGGCGCCGTCAGCCCGTGTCGTTTGCTGGTCGTCGTTCGTCGTCATCGGATGGGGCAACATCCGCGCCGGCGCGGCTTACTCCACCGGCGCGGCCGGCGGCGCGTCGTCGGGCACGTCGCGCGGTGTCCAGCTCACGCTCAGCGCCTTCTCGAGCGAGGCCGACGCCACGGCGAAGTCGCGCAGCGCCCGCAGCAGGTTGGTCTTCGCCGCCGCCAGCGCCACCACCGCATTCAGTGTTTCGGTCTGCGTGCCGGCGCCCTCTACAAAGCGCAACTGCGCCAGGCGCAAGGCCTCCTGCGCCACGCCCACCGTGCCCTGCTCCGCGCGGATGCGCGCCAGGGCATCGCCCAGTTGCGCATGGGCGCGCCGCACATCCAGCTCCACCAGGTCGGCCACGCTGTCGCGCTCGTGTGCAATCCGGCGCGCTTCGGCTTCCGCCTGCAGCACTTCGTGCTTGCGCCGCCCGCCGGTGTACAGCTCCCACTCGACCCCCACGCCCACCTGCCAGCCCTCCGGCAAGATTGACGTGCCCCCCTCGATATCGGTGTAGCTGAGCGAGGCCGCCGCGTTGGGCTTGTAGCCGCCGCGCGCCGCGCGAATCTGCTCGCGTGCCGCCGCCAGCCCGCTGTCCAATGCGCGCAATTCCGGACGGCGCACCGCCGCCTGCGCCACCAGCACCTGCAGCGTGGCCTGCGGCGGGGCCCAGCGCAGCCCGCCGCCCCGCACCGTAATCCTGGCGTCCTGGGGGGCGGCCAGCAGCCGCGCCAGATTCAGCCGCGCGAGCGTCACCCCGGTGCGTGCGTTCTCCGCGTCGGCCCGCCGCTGGCTCAATTCCGTCTCCGCGCGCAGCAACTCGAGGCGGCTCGTCATGCCCGCCTCGAACATGTTGCGTGCGTCGCGCAACTGCCGCGCCACCACCTCGACCCGGCTGGCCGCCACTTCGACCAGCGCCTCGGCCAGCAGCAAGTCGTAGTACGCCTGCTTCGTCTGAAACTCCAGTTCATCCAGCGTCACTTCGCGGCGCCAGACCTGGGCCTGCGCCAGATAGTCCGATGCACGCACCGCCGCCGCGATACGCCCGCCCGCATACAGCACCTGCTCCAGCGTGATGGTACTGGTCAACTGGCCGCGTTCCGCCTCCACCTCGGCGCCGGCGAGGAAGGTCAGGGCGTTGCCCTCGTACAATTCCACGGGTAGCCCGTCAATATAGGTATACGCACTTTGCGCGGTCAGTTGCGGCAGCCGCGCCGCATTCGCCTGGCCCCGTTGCGCGGCTTGCGCCTCGACTTCCGCGCGCGCCGCCAGTGCCTGGCCGTTTTCCGCGAGTGCCTGCGCCACCGCCGCCTCGACGCTCAGCGATGCGCCGCCGTCTTCGCGTGGCGCGAGAAATGCGCCCACCTCGGCCAGCGCGCCGCGCACCACGTCGCCCGCGTCGGCCGGCCACACCGGCGTCTCGTGCGCAGGCGCCGGCGGCTCGGGCGCCACCTGGGCCAGCGCCTCCGCCGCGGGCACGCACCCGACGGCAACAAACACGAGCAGCGGCAAGAGGTTAGGTGTGGTCACAGTGCTTCTCCGGGCGGGAAATGGAAATGCAAGCATAACCGCGCAGGCGTATTGCGGCCAAACCACGGCGGCCGGGCTGTTGTGCGTTTCGCGTTGGCGGTGCTATGTTCAGCGCCGCTGTGCGGGCACAGTCGCCTGGCTGTCTACCGCCCCTGTACGCCCTTGCCGCATCCTGGAAGGAGAGTTTCGGCTATGGCCTCGATTTCGCGTTTTGTCGTCAGCCCCAAACTACCCGAACCGCTCGTCAAGCTCATGGACATCGCCAACAACGTTGGCTGGTGCTGGGACCACGAGGCGGTCAATCTGTTCTTTCGCATCGACCGCGACCTCTGGGTCGAGACCAATCAGAACCCACGCGCCCTGCTCAACCGCGTGTCGCAGGCACGCCTCGAAGAGCTGGCCGCCGATACCAGCTTTCTCGCGCACCTCGACCGCGTGGTCGAAAACCGCGAGCACTACTTCGGGCTCGACACGTGGACCAGCAAGCTCGATACGACCGATGACTTCAGCATCGCGTATTTCTCAGCTGAATACGGCGTGCACGAGTCGGTGAAGATCTACTCGGGCGGTCTGGGCGTGCTGGCGGGCGACCACCTGAAGGCCGCCAGCGACCTCGGCCTGCCGCTGATGGGTATTGGCCTGCTCTATCGCGAGGGCTACTTCCGCCAGTACCTGAACCAGGACGGCTGGCAGCAGGAGAGCTATCCGCAGAACGACTTCTACAGCATGCCCCTCGAGCGCATGGAGAAAGACGGCAAGCCCATCGTCATCGAGGTCGAGTATCCCGGCCGCATGGTGAAGGCCTATGTCTGGCGCCTGCTCATTGGGCGGGTGCCGCTCTACCTGCTCGATGCCGACCACACCGATAACGCGGAAGCCGACCGCGAAATCACGAACCGGCTGTACGGCGGCGACCTCGACATGCGCATTCGCCAGGAGATCATGCTGGGCATGGGCGGTGTGCTGGCGCTGCACGCGATGGACATATACCCCTCGTGCTTCCACATGAACGAGGGCCACAGCGCGTTCATGACCTTGCAGCGCATCAAGGACCTCATCTTCGCGGACAACCTGACCTTCGAGCAGGCGGCCGAATCGGTGAAGGCGGGCAGCCTGTTCACCACGCACACGCCGGTGCCGGCCGGCAACGACATGTTCGAGCCTGCGATGATCGAGTACTACTTCAAGAAGTATTGCGAAGACGTCGGCATCAGCATGGACCAGCTTATCGCGCTCGGGCGGCAGAACCCCGCCGACACGAATGAGCCCTTCGGCATGACGGTGCTTGCGCTCAAGCTGTCGGCCGGCGCCAACGGCGTCAGCAAGCTGCATGGCCAGGTGGCACGCAACATGTGGAACCTCGCCTGGAAAAACGTGCCCGAGCACGAGGTGCCCATCGACTCGATCACCAACGGTATCCACACCCGCTTCTGGGTCTCGCGCGATATGGCCGAGTTGTACGACCGCTATCTGGGTCCCGAGTGGAGCCTGACGCCGGAAGACCAGTCCATCTGGGACCGCATCGACGAGGTGCCCGACACCGAACTGTGGCGCATGCACAGCCGCCGCCGCGAGCGGCTGGTCCATTTCGCGCGGCGCCGCCTGGTGCAGCAATTGAAGAAGCGCGGCGCACCCGCGATCGAGATTGAACAGGCCGCCGAAGTGCTCGACCCCGACACGCTGACGATCGGCTTTGCGCGCCGCTTTGCCACCTACAAGCGCGGCACGCTCATCCTGCACGACCGCGAGCGGCTGCTGCGCATTCTGAAGAACGCCACCCGCCCGGTGCAGTTCATTATTGGCGGTAAGGCGCACCCCGCCGACACCACGGCCAAGGCGCTGATCCGCGACCTGATCCACTTCGCGCACGAGGCCAAGGTCATGCACCGCCTCGTCTTTATCGAGGACTACGACATCAATGTCACCCGCTATATGGTGCAGGGCGTCGACTGCTGGCTGAACACGCCACGCCGCCCCATGGAAGCCAGCGGCACCAGCGGGATGAAGGCGGCGGCCAACGGCGGCCTCAACATCTCGATTCCCGACGGGTGGTGGGTCGAGGCCGAGAGCCTGGGCGCGAACGGCTGGAGCATCGGCCACGGCGAGATGTACGCCAGCACGGAAGAGCAGGACCAGGTCGAGAGTGCGGCACTGTACGAGATTCTGGAAAAAGACGTGGTGCCCATGTTCTACGACCGCGGCAGCGACGATGTGCCCCGGGCGTGGATGCGTTACATGAAGAGCGCCATCCGTACCTGTGCGCCGGTCTTCAACACCAGCCGCATGGTGCAGCAGTACGCGGAGAACTACTACGCACCGTTCTCACGCCGCCGCTGGGAACTGGCCGACAACAAGCGCAAGCGCGGGCTGGCGCTGGCCGAGTGGAAAGAGCGCATCCGCGAGCAGTGGCACACGGTCAAGGTGGTGCGCAAGGGGTGCGGCGGCGCCGAGATGCTGACCTTCGGCGACAGCCTGCCGGTCTTCGCCGAAGTCGACCTGGGCAAACTCAAGCCGGAAGACGTGACCGTCGAACTCTACTACGGCTACCTCGACAAACACGGCTATATCATCGAGGGGCAGTCAGTCGAGTTGCAGCCCGGCGACACCGTAAAGGGTACCGTCAAACGCTTCGAGGGCGCGCTGCCCTGCGAGAGCACCGGCGAGCAGGGCTTCACCGTTCGCGTGTTGCCCACGCACCCCGACCTCGCGCAGAAGTTTGAGATGGCCCTGTGCACGTGGGCGTAGGGCCAGCGCGCGTGCGGGGCTAGCGCTGCAGGGCCGCTTCGACGCGTACCAGCAGCCGGGCCAGCGCCTCGCGCTTGGCCTGCAGGGCTTCCGGTTCGCGCGTGAAGCCCACCAGATTCGGGATGATCGCATCGAGGTCCAGCTCGCGGCGCGCTTCTTCGATCAGCGCTTCAGAGCCGCCGCGTTCCGCCAGCGCATTCACCCGCTGCCGGAACAGGGTCAGCAGGTCATAGTCCTCGATGCCGTCGCGCAGCACTTCGAAGCGGATGGTGTTCACGGGCCCGTCCGGCCCGGGGTAGAGCAGCAGGCCGTCGCCGTTGGCCGGCGTGATGTCCTGCAGGCCCCACTGCGGGTCCATGGCGGGCGCCAGATAGTCGACACGCCAGTAGTGCACGCCGCGCAGCCCGATGCCCCACGTGTGCCAGAAGAACACGCGGTGTTCGATGGCGGCGAAGTCGATGAAGAAATTGGGGTAGGGGCGCGGCGGCGCGTGGT
>CAYMLC010000207.1:0-6584 GCA_964390765.1 uncultured Nitrospirales bacterium | reverse complement strand
TGACGTGTTGTCGAACTCGTCGCCGTGTTTGCCGAGTGTGATACCCGTGCAGACGGGGGCTTCATTGTCGGCAAGCAGGTCCCGGTAAACTTGGTTGATGGCATTGTGCATCAACGCGATATATCCCGCCGGCGCCTGGTGCAAGGGGTCGTTCATATAGTCGATCGGTGTAAACAATTCGGGGAAGCCCGCGGGGAAAGGTGCGAAGTCTTCTTCCTTTGTCGCGGGCAGGCCCTCGGGTGCGGTGGGTGCGATCGAAAAGTAAGGAATACCAAAGACCGCCTGCAGATAGCCGAGGTTATTGACATATTCGACGCGGTCGTATTGCTGGGCCAATGCTATTTTGCGCTGTTCGATGCCGATATACAGGGAATTGTAGAAGGCCTGAAACGCGAGTGCATCGAAAAAGTTCTGCGGATCCCAGCCAAAGATATCCCAGAAGCGTACGGTGTCATTTGTGTTTTCACCGATAATGACGCCGTCTTCACCCGTGATAAAGCCTTCTACGATGTTGGGGTAGTCATAGCCCATGATAACGACGCGTACGTCGGGCCGGATCGCCAGTACCCACTTGATGACTTCTTCGATGTGAAACGTCGTCTGTTCGTAAAGTTGGTTGATGACCGGTTCGGTCACTTGGCCTGGCAGGAACTCGTGAAAGTCATTCATACCCAGGGTAAATTGCACCACGTCGATGCTGGGTGTGTTGCGCAGCAGCTCGCGCACCTGGCGCTTGGGCTCGGGGTCGGTGCTCCACTCGAGCGCAGTCAGGGCGATGCCGCTCAAGCCCACATCGTTGAAGCCGCCCTGGCCTTCGGGATTGCCACCGGCAATGGTGGTCA
This sequence comes from uncultured Nitrospirales bacterium, assembly GCA_964390765.1. GTDB lineage: Bacteria > Hydrogenedentota > Hydrogenedentia > Hydrogenedentales > JAGMZX01 > CAYMLC01. The sequence continues at coordinate 5,742 of CAYMLC010000207.1, read as the reverse complement.
AGGCGAGCGAGCGCTCTTCCCATTGCTCGAGACCGCCGCCCGCCTCGGCCAAGGCTTGGCGCAGGGCCGGCGGGTCCTGCCGGTTAAACGCAAAGAAGGTGGCGCTATCGCCGATGAGCAGAATGCGCGGCACGCGCTCGCCGGGTGCGCCTTCTCCCTCCTGCGCGGCGGCGGGCACTGAGGCACACAGGGCCAGCGCCAGTGCGACGGCCAGTTGGGCGAAGCGCGGCATGCGGCAGTCCTTGCGTAAAATGAGCATCCTCATCAAGTATGCAAGAATTCTGGCAGATGCACAATGGACGCAAACGCCATAAGGAAGGGAATGGTGGGCGATAGTGGACTCGAACCACTGACTTCCGCCGTGTGAAGACGGCGCTCTAACCACCTGAGCTAATCGCCCAATCGCTAAGCGAGTAGGGTAGCAAAGGCATATCAGGCGGGTCAACGCAGCGGTGCCGTGCGCCGGCGGTGTGCGGGGCGCTACGGTGTGGCGATGAACCAGACGCCCCAGCACGATGCCGCGCCCCTGGTATGGCCGGGTCCCGGTACGGTACGGCGCGCCGTCGCGGACGACGTGCCCGTGCTCGCCGACGTGTACCGGTGCACCGTGGCGCGCCACGCACCCGCGCGCTACACGCCCGAGCAGGTGGTCGCCTGGGCCGCCGCGCCCGACGACACGACCCGCTTCGCCGCGTTTGTGTTGGACCCCTGCACCTATGTGCTCGAGGTTCGCGGCGAAGCGGCGGCCTTTTGCGGTGTGGACGACACCGGCTATGTGGCCTCGCTGTATGTGTCGGCGGAGCATACGCGGCGTGGCTTCGGCGGCGCTCTGCTGGCCTATGCGCTGGCCGCGCGCTATGCCGCCTGCGCCATGCCCGCGTTCGAGACCGCGGCCAGTTTCCTCTCGCGGCCCGTATTCGCGGCGGCCGGTTTCGACCGTGAGCAGTTAGAACAGACGCTCTTTAATGGGGTGCATTTCGAGCGGTGGCGCATGCGGGGCGCGGGCCCGCACGTGGCTTCGCTTGCGCGCGCACGTGTTTTGCGGCATACTCCACAGGTTTGAGCAACCACCATGGGAGTTTGCCCATGCACAAGAATCCCACACGAGGAGGTGATCTGCGTGACCAAAGTGCGCGTTAAGCCGGAAGAACCGTTTGAGAAGGCACTCCGCCGCTTCAAGAAGAAGTGCAACAAGGAAGGCCTGATGCAGCGGCTCAAGGAGACGAAGTACTTCGAGAAGCCCAGCGAGCGGCGCCGCCGCCGTCTGGCCAAGGCCGTCTCCCGCGCGGTACAAGAGCAGCAGATGTAGTGTAGTATCCCCCGGCGTGTGGCCGCAAGGCGCGGCCGCCCCGCAAGCAACGACATCCAGCGCAGAACGCCCGGCAGCGTTCTGCGTTTTCTTTTGGCGGCCGGCCATGGCGCAAAAAAAACGCCGGGCGAAGAATCGCCCGGCGGGGATGGTAGGGGGAGATGCCGGTAGGGGGCGACCGGCATCTCCCGGTGAGGTGCGTCACTCTAACGGGAGTTAGAGTATCTGGACGCGCGGCGAACCGCGCGAAAATCAGCGTGTTGGACTGTCCTTAAGCCGTTCCAACTTTACCCAATATCAAGGGCTTTATCAAACGAAATCAGCGCTTATGCGGCGGCTTCAGGCATTCTTTACCGTCTTGCTATGGGCCCGAAACGCTAGCCGTAGAGCCGCCAGCCCACAAGGGCCAAGACCACACTGGCCGCCAGCGCCGCCAGCCCGATGGGCCACCACCGACTGCTATCCGCCAGCCCTTCCTGCGTGCCACGGCCTGCGTCGGCGGTGCGTACGTCATCGGCAAGCGCTTGGCGCTGTGCCTCGTCCGCGGCCTCCACGGTTATCGCCGCCACGGCCTTGGCCTGCGGCGTGCCGTCGGGTTGTACGGGCGCATCATTGCGGGCGACATCGCCCGGTTCCGCGCCTGGTGCGGGCATCTGGCCGGGCAGGCGGGCAGGCTGCGACTCGCCGTCGGCCGCTCCGCCGCCACTGCGCTCCTGGGCGATGGCATCCTCTACCCGCATTTGGGCTTCGCGCCGGTCGCGTTGCCGCAGTAAGCGGCCCTGCTCATCGGCGGGTGCGGCGCCAGCCAGCACCTCGGCGCCCGACTGGTCGAGACCGCCAAAGCCCGCGAGGCCGTCGCCGTTGCCCGTCTGGCCGGGGCGGCCCTCGGCATCCGGCGCATCCGCCTCGTCATCGGCGGGTTCATCGGCCGGCGCCTCGGCATCCGGCTCGTCCTCCGCCGGCGCCTCTCCATCGGGCGTTTCGCCGATGTCGGGTGGGTCGAAGGCCACCACGGCGCTATCGCCCTGGCTGGGCACCTCGTCGCCGTTGGGCGCGGCCAGCGTCTGGCCGGTCAACGAGACGCGCGCACCCTCTTCTCCACCAATCCGGCTCAGCGTTATCCGGGCCACTTCGCCGCCCGCCATCGCAGTCTGGTTAAAACCCATCAAGACTACATTATAGGCACCGTCGTGCGGGGCATGGCCACTCACACTCTTCTGTGCCGCCTGGGCTGCGGTTCCGGTTTGCGCCGCAGCGGCCTGAAAAACCGCCGGGTCGAACTCGAGCCGGAAGTTCAGTGCCGCTACATCGCCCCGCGATTCGAGCAAAATCGGAAACGTGTACTGATCGTTTTCAATTGTCGGCGTGCCTATCCGCAACGTGCCAGCACTGGCCGTCAGGCCAAGTAGCAGGGTGAACCCCAATAGGGTCGCAGCGGTTAGATTGTTCATTGTCTGCCGTCCTTGCAGCGAGACCGTGCCGAAGCACATCTCTATCGTAGGTCGCCTACGGGCTGAACGCAACGTGTTGAAAGCACGATGACCGCCCTGCCCTAAGTCTCTGTTGAACGGTGCTTTATCCAGGCCGTTCCCGCGCTGTTCATGCGTGGCACGTGTGGAAGCCCTGCCTGCGGGCGCAAAAAGATTTGTAATTTGCGAAACAAATACGGGCAGCTCCAGGCGGCCGAACCGCTCAAACTAGCGCGGTTCCGTAGAGGCCGGACGGGCCCGGGCGGACTCGCCGGCCGCCCCTGCCGCGCGCTGGCCACGTGCGCTGGGAAAGATACAGGGCATCGTCTTGAACAAGGCATCGGGCCCCATGGCGTGGTAGCGCAACACCCAAGTGAAGAGCTGGGCCCATGCGATGGCCTTGCAGGCGCCCGCCGCGAGCAACAGCATGCGCAGGTCCCAGCTGGGAATGTTGAAAAAGCCCACGTAGTCGTTGGTGCTCAGCGTGCTGAAAGCGACGAGGCCCAGCAGAAAACACTGCGCACCATAGGCCAGGGCCAGCCGGGGGGGCAGTTGGTGCTCGCGCGCGACGCGATAGATGAAGAGGCCCACATAGCCGGCCAGCGCCAGCGTAATCAGCACGGCGGAATTGGTGAGGGCATTCTGCGTCACCACGCGGCCGGCCTCGCGCAGCAGCCAGAACACCTCGACCGGTGCCAGGCCCACCAGAAAGAAGCCGCACCAGAGAATGGTGCTGCCGGTGCGATAGGGATCGAAGCTGCGTTCGCCCTCGTGGGCGGCGCCGCGCGTTGTCGATTCTGGCGCGTCGCTCACACGGCGCTCCTTCGTAGTGACCCTGGCGTGCGGGGTGTGTTGGCGTGGCTGCGCCACACGCGCCTGGCGTGACCCGCACATGCCCCGGCAGCGCGTGCCCGGGCAATGCACGTCCAAGCCATGCACGTCCAGGCCATGCCAGCCCGGGCCATGCTAACCCGAACCATGCCAGCCCGAACTGGCGCGAGGTTAAACAATAGCCCCGCAGGTGCGCAATGCTTGCGGCGCCCGCACGCGGTTGCAACCCGGTGCGGCAAATGCTATATTTCGCTATTGACATCCGCCAGAACCGCGTGTGCGTCGAAGACCGCCGGCGGCCGGGTCCCGCGCCCAGCCTTAATGTTGCCTGCCGAGACGTGGCCGTGAGTGCTCGGACGCTGTAGTCTTCGAGTGTTCCCGCCCCGTGTCTCTATCCAGACGCACGGGGCGTTTTGTTTTGGTGCGAAAGGAGGTGATTCGCACGTGGCTACGAGAGTGAAACAGACGATGGGCACGCCCGACAAGGTCGCGGCAGTCGCCGAATTCAAGGAGCGCCTCGCCGACAGCGAGGTCGCCATCATTACCAAGTTCACCGGCATCAATGTGGCGCAGGATACCGAGTTGCGCCGCGCGATGCGTGAGGCCGGCATCAGCTACAAGGTGTACAAAAACACCCTGGCGCGCCTGGCACTGCGCGAGCTGGAGCTGGAGAGTGCGGCGGCGTACATGGACGGTGCCTGTGCGTGGGCCTTCAGCAAGGACCCGGTGGCCCCGGCCAAGCTGCTGAAGGAGTACGGCAGCAAGATCGAGTTCGTGAAGATGCAGGGCGGCATTGTGTCGGGTCGCGTGGTAGCGCCCGAACAGCTTGATGCGCTGGCGGACATGCCGAGCATCGACGAGTTGCGCGCCAAGGTGGTGGGTGCGCTGGCGGCCCCGCTGCAGAATCTGGTGGGCGTGTTGAACGGCCTGCCGCGCAACCTCGTCTCGGTACTCGACCAGGTGCGGCAGCAGAAGGAAGAAGGTGGCGCGGGCGAAGCCGCTTAGGCGGGCCCGGGCCCTTGTGATAGCGCGGACGGAAAGAACGTAAATCAAACCGCGGCGGGACCGCGGCAACCGGAACAAGAGGATCAGGGACATGGCAGACGAAACCGCGACGGCCGAAGCGCCGGAAACCACGGAAGCGGCGAGCACGACGGAACTCTCGCCCGAAGTAGCGAAGATTGTGGAAGACGTAAAGGGTCTTTCGGTGCTGCAGCTCAGCGAGCTGGTGAAGGGCCTGGAAGAGACCTTCGGCGTGACGGCGGCCGCCCCCATGATGATGGGCGCGATGCCGGCCGCGGGTGGTGGCGCCGGCGGCGGCGAAGCCGAGGCGGCCGAAGAGCCGACCGAATTCGACGTCATCCTGAAGGACCACGGCTCGAACAAGATCGCGGTCATCAAGGAAGTGCGCGGCGCCACGGGCCTGGGCCTGAAGGAAGCCAAGGAATTGGTGGACAACTGCCCGAAGCCGATCAAGGAAGGCGCACCGAAGGAAGATGCCGAAAAGCTGAAGGAAGCCCTCGAGGGCACCGGCGCCACGGTCGAACTGAAGCCTGTCGGCTAAGCGCTGCGGCACCGGTTCACTGGCGAAACGCCGGACCCCGACACCCGTACGGCCGTCCCTGTTCAACAGGGGCGGCCTTTTTGTTTGCCGGACAGCCGCGCGGCCGGGGCGCAAGAGCGGGACACCTGAAGCGGGGCACATAAATGTGCAACGCTCAATAAGGGGGGTGCTCATGCCGGGTAGTGCAGCCCGATAGAAGCCTCGAAAAGCTGCGCAGTCCCGTGAATGTTTCGTTTGCTCGATACCCGTTCCGGCACGAAAATGTGCACGTTCAGCGATTTTGGCGCATCACTGCACAAAAATGAACAAAGTCGGTTTTCCCGCTTTGTCGTCGTTGCGCCTTGTTGTCAAGGGTATTCGCCGTCCCTGCCCCTTGCCCAGACTTGGCCCGATACTTGCCCCAGGGGCGGAGTACCGCCATGTCAGCCGGTGCGGGGAGGACCAAGGCACGATGCACACCAACGTTGCTATTCGCCAACACGGCGGGTCGAGTGTCGACGCGGAGCGTCAGCGTGGGCCCGCCCGTGTATTGGTGGTCGACGACGAGCCGGGGCCACGCCAGGCGCTTC
>CAYMLC010000206.1:3971-6602 GCA_964390765.1 uncultured Nitrospirales bacterium | reverse complement strand
GTGGCGGTGTCGGTGGTGCACCAGTCGAAGAACTGCGCACCGACGAGTGCGGTCTCGGGCGCGCCCAGCCAGGCCACGGCGCTGGCGTTTGCGAAGCGGATCAGGCCTTCGCCATCGAGCAGCAGCCAGGGCGCATCCAGCGCCTCGGCCGCAGCGGTAAAGCGGCGCCGCACGGCGGCGAGTGCCTTGCGTTCGGCATCGGCGTAGAGCGTGGCCACCTGCTGGGTCAGGGCGTCGGTCAGCGTACACACCGCCTTCACGCGCTGCACGTCGCTCAGGTCGCCGGGGCAATCGGCCGCCCGTTCATAAAGTACGGGGCGCAGCGCGCCGACGTCCTGCAGCAATGCGGCCAGTGGCTTGTCCATGGCGCGCGCCTGTTCGACATAGCCGGCCAGCGCATTGTTGACGGGTTGGGGCCGGCCTTCGCAGCAGTCGGCCAGGTCGCCTATGGTAAAAGGCAGTGCTTCACCCGTGGCTGTATGCAGCGTAGCGCTGGGCGTCTGGCGCAGGGCGCTGGCCAGCCAGTTGGCTTCCATCGCTTCGCTCATGGCGCCGCCGCTTTTCGTCTTAATAGCAGTCTATTACCCATCGGCCGCACTGTAGCACATGTGAACGCGCTTACAATCGTCTGGCGACAGGGCGGGCGCGGCACGCCTACATGGCCCGCGCCATCAAGTCGGCCAAGAGGCGGCTGAAGCGGCCGGGCTCGCGCAGTTCACCGCCCTCGGCCAGCACCGCCTGGCCGTAGAGCAGGTGGGCATAGTCGGCCAGGGCGGGGTCGTTGGCGTCTTGCTGGTAGCGCGCGTGCAGCTTGGTGACGACGGGGTGATTGGGATTCACCTCGAGCACGCGCTTCTGCCTGGGCACCTCCTGGCCCATGGCGCGCATCATCTGTTCGAGCTGGGGCGACAGGTCACCGGTCTCGCCCACGAGGCACGCCACCGATTCGGTGAGCCGCGGCGACACGCGCACCTGCTTCACGTCGTCGTCGAGGTAGGTCTGCAGGCGGGCCAGCACGTCTTTCAGTTGCGACTCCTGCTCCTCGCGCGCTTCCTTGGCCTCGGCGCGTTCGGCTTCATCGCCCAGTTCGACATCGCCCTGGCCAATCGACTGGAAGCGCTTGCCTGCGTACTCGTGGACGGCCGAGGTCCACACTTCGTCGACCGGGTCACTCAGCAGCAGCACTTCGTAGCCCTTGGCGCGGAACGCTTCGAGATGCGGGGACTGGCGCACGTGCTCTTGCGATTCGCCGGCCAGGTAGTAGATGGCCTCCTGGCTGTCGGGCATGCGCGCGATGTAGTCCTCGAGCGACGTCTGCGCGCCCTCGTCGTGCGTCGAGTGGAAGCGCGAGAGGCCCAGCAGGCGCTCCTGCTGCTCGTGGTCCTGGAAGATGCCTTCTTTCAAGACGCGGCCGAACTCGTTCCAGAAGGTGGTGTAGTTGTCGGGCTCGTTCTTGCGCATGTCCTCGAGCGCGCCCAGCACCTTGCCGACGATACCGCGGCGCATGCGCGCGATCTGGCGGTCCTGCTGCAGCAACTCGCGCGAGATGTTGAGGCTCAGGTCCTCGCTGTCGACGACGCCGCGCAGGAAGCGCAGGTAATCGGGCAGCAGTTCCTTGCAGTCGTCCATGATGAAGACGCGTTTGACGTAGAGGTGGACGCCCTGGCGCGCGCCGCCCACCTGGAACAGGTCCATGGGTGCGCGCCGCGGCACGAAGAGCAGCAGCCGGTATTCGAGCGTGCCTTCCATCTTGGCCTGAATGCGCTTGAGCGGCGCGGTCCAATCGTGCGCGACATGCTTGTAGAACTCCGTGTACTCCTCCTCCGTCACCTCGCTGGCTGGACGCAGCCAGATGGCCTTCATCGAGTTCAGCGTCTCGCGCTTAACCACCTCGACGCTCTCGCCCTCGATTTCGTTGCCGTCATCGTCGCGCCGGGCTTCGGTGCGCGTGACGTCCATCTCGATGGGATAGGCCACGAAATCGGAATAGCGCTTCACAATCGAGCGCAGGCGCCACTCGTCGGTGAAGTCGGGCATGGCCTCGTCATCGTCGGCCGGGTAGAGGTGCAGCGTGACGGTGGTGCCGGGGGTTTCGCGCGCGACGGCGTCGATGGTGTAGGTGCCGTCGCCGGTGGACACCCAGCGCGTGGCGGTGTCTTCGCCCACCTTGCGCGTGATGACCTCGACTTCACGCGCGACCATGAACACCGAATAGAAGCCAACCCCGAATTGGCCAATCAGCTCCGCGTCCAGCGCCTCGCCCTGGTGCTGGCGCAGCATCTGGCTGAATTCCCGGGTGCCACTCTTGGCGATGGTGCCGATCAACTCCTGCACCTCATCGCGGCTCATGCCGATGCCGTTGTCCTCGACGGCGAGCGTGCGTGCGGCGGGGTCGGCGCGCAGCAGAATGTGCAACTGCGTGCCGCCGGGCATCGCGTCGGGCTCGGTCAGCGCGAGAAAGCGGCGCTTGTCCAGGGCGTCGGACGCATTGGAAATCAGTTCGCGCAGGAAGATTTCCTTGTTCGAATACACCGCGTGAATCATCAGGTCCAGCAGCTGCCGGGCCTCGGTCTTGAAGCTGTGCGTTTCCGCTGTCGTCGTCATGGCAATCCGCTCCAGTCTTGCGATATC
>CAYMLC010000206.1:0-3961 GCA_964390765.1 uncultured Nitrospirales bacterium | reverse complement strand
CGATATCGAGGATCACGGTTACGTCTGTTGTGGCGCCGGCTGCCGAGGGGCGCCGCGGGCCGCTGGAATCTCGCCCCGCTGGCGGGGGTTCAGTTAGCCCGGATAGGCCGGTTAGGATAACGGGTACGTGGCGCACGAATCATCCCACCGGCGTCTGGCAAGACAGGACCGACCAAGATGCAACTCGCCCTGAATGACAAGCGCTTTTACCTTATCAACGCCGTTGTGAGTGTGGCGGCCGTGGTGTTTCTGTTCTGGCTCATCTATGTGCAGGAGCCACCCACGCGCGCCTCGGCCGAGGGTTCGATCCTGCCGGCACTCATCGCCACCTTCAACGGTCTGTGCGCGATCTGTCTGGCGGCGGGGCTGGTGGCGATCAAGCGGCGGGCATGGATAGCGCACCGCAACATCATGTTCGCGGCATTCGGGTTCTCGGCGCTATTCCTGGTCTTCTATGTGCTCTATCACAGCCTGCACGGCAGCACGACTTTCGAGGGCCAGGGCGCCATTCGCTATGTCTATTTCTTTATTCTGATTACGCACGTGGTGCTGAGCATCATCAACCTGCCGCTTATCCTGACCACCTTCTACTTCTCGCTGACCCGCCAGTTCACGAAGCACCGCAAGCTGGCCAAGTTCGTGTGGCCCAGCTGGATGTACGTGAGCGTGACGGGCGTGCTGGTCTACCTGTTCCTGCGCCACTTCAACGTATGACCGCGCGCGGGGGCGCAGACCCGGCGCCCCGCCCGATTCCACCGCGCGCCCAACCCCCTACTCGTCATTCCTGCGCAAGCAGGAATCTCACCAATGTCTAGGCCACACGCTTTGTGCGGCTGCTGCGTGTCAATCCTCCTCACCCATCATTCCTGCGCAAGCAGGAATCTCGCTTGAGACCGGCGTTGCACACGGCGGGGCAAGCCCGCAGTCGCCACGAAGATGGACCCCGGTATGCGCCGGGGTCACGGGCGCTGGGGTTCTAATCATCAGCGCGACAGGCCGGCCCCTTCGGCTAGAAATTGTCGAGATTCCTGCTTGTGCAGGAATGACGAGAAGGGGGAATGGGGCAGGGTTAGCCCGCGCCGGTGCTGCGCCGCCACCCGGTACCGTTTGGCGGCCTTGCCGTGGGTGGGCTATCATGCTGCTCTGGCTGTACGGGGCCGGCACACGCGGCGGCGCAAGCCCCCCGGCGAGAGCGTGACGCGATGGAAATCACACAGGAACAATCGAACGGGATAGCCGTGCTGGCGCTGCACGGGCGGCTCGATGAACTGGCCACGCGCGACGCCGAAGCGACCTTTCAGGAAGTCATCGACGAGGGGCCGAACGACGTGGTGCTCGACTTGTCGGGCGTCGAATATGTCAGCAGCAGCGGCTTGCGGGTACTGGTCATGTTGTTGCGCGGCCTGCAAAAGAATTCGGGCGCGTTGAAGGTCTGCTGCCTGTCGCCTTTCGTGGCGGAAGTTTTCGAGGTGAGCAACCTCAATGCCATGTTCGACATCTACGAGCGGCGCGACGAGGCCCTGGCCGCCTTTGCCGGCTAGGCACACGCGGGGACACGCGCATGGGTGCTTCGCCGGCCGATAGTGGTCCCGCCGACCCGCGCGCCGAAGCGCCCACCATCATTACCGACGGCGCCCGCACGCCCCCCAGCGACGAGCTTCTCGGGGTGGGCGACCTGCTGGATGGGCGCTACCGCATCGCCGAGTTGCGTGGCGGGCGCGGCGTGAGCGGCATGGGCGTGGTGTACATCGTCGACGACGAAGCGGCGGGCGGGCGCTATGCGGTGAAATCGTTTCAGCGCGTTTACGCGCGCAAGCTGCTCATCGTGCAGCGCTTCGTGCGCGAGGCCCGCACGTGGATGCTGACCGGTTTCCACCCCAACATCGTGCAGGCCTTTCATCTCGATATCATCGACGCGCTGCCGTATCTCTTCATGGAGTATGTGGAGAACGACGCGCGGCAGCGGCACTCGGTGGCGGACTATCTGAACCGGGGCGCGCTTTCAACGAACGTGGCGCTGGATTTTGCGGTGCAGGTGTGCGATGCGTTCGAGCATGCGCTGGCGGCGGTGCCCGATCTCGTGCACCGCGACTTGAAGCCCGAGAACATTCTGGTGACGCCGGACGGTGTGGCGAAGGTGACGGACTTCGGGCTGGTGCGCTGCCGGGTGGCGGGCGAGCTGCTGGTGAAGCACGGCATGGACCCCGAAGATGCCACGGAAGCCAGCGACCACCTGACCCGCGTGGGCGCGGTCTTTGGCACGCCGCCCTACATGGCGCCGGAGCAGTTCGAAGACCCGGCGAGTGTGACCGTGGCCGCCGATATCTATGCGTTGGGGTGCGTGCTGTACGAGATGCTGACGGGCCAGCCGCCCTTCGTGGTGGCCGAGCGCACCACGGTCGAGCGGGTGGAAGCCTTTCGCCGCCGCCACACCAGCAGCGGCCCCATCTCGCTGCGCGAGCGCATGCGCGATTGCCCACGCGAACTCGACCGGATTGTGATGCGCTGCCTCGAGAAGCAGCCCGATGCGCGTTGGGAGAGTTTCGCCGCGCTGCGTGCCGCGCTGGCAAGGGTGGTCGAGCGCGCCCTGGGCATGGGGCCACGCCAGCCGCCCGCACTCGAGCCCTCGGCGCAGCAGGTGGGTCTGCAGATGCGCTCGATCACGCTGCTCGACGGCTATGAACAGGCGGTGCGCATGCGCAACCTGCGCGAGCGCCACGAGGTGAGTCCGTATTCGTTTCACCTGGCGCTGGCGTCTTTCTTCCATGTGCAGGGCGACCGCGCCGAGGAGCGCCGCCAGCTCGAGAAGGCGGCCCGGGCGCGCCGGGGCGAACACGGCGACGAGGTGGCGCGGCGGCTGGGCGCGCTCTATGTGGAGACGGGCCAGCTCGATGCAGCGCACCTCGTGTTTGAAGATTATCTGGCCGAGCATCCGGGCAACCTGGAGCGCATTCTCGAACCCTATGTCGCGCTCTTGCTCGAGCGGGGCGACTTCGAGCGTGCGCAGACCCTGGTCGACGGGCTGGGCGAATCGACGCGCGCGCACCCGTTGCGGGCGGGCGTGCTGCGTGCGCGGGGCGACGCGGCCGGCCTGGCCGATTATCTGGCAGCGCACGCCGAGGCCACGCTCGATGACGTGGCGGCACGCATCCGCCGCCTGCAACCCGACGACACCATCGGGCTGCAGCATGCCGCCGACCTCGACGTGCTGCGGTCGCTCCTATTACAATTCCGGGCGGACTGCCCACGCGATGTGCTGGATGTGGTTGACGTGGCCGCCTGGCCCGACCTGTCCGGTTACCCCGACTTCGCCCAGGACCTCGCGTGGTTATCGAACGATTTTGGCGAACTCGTGCGCCTACGCCCGGATGCCAGCGCGGCGCCGGCGTGGCGCGAGGCCGCCGCACTTCTGGGTTATCCCAACCGGTTGCCGGCCCACACGAGCCGCGAAGAACGCTGGTTCTGGCAACAGGAGGTATCGCATGACCGCGCTTGAGCCTGCCGTGCTGGCGGAAACCGAACGCGTGGTGGCCGCGCGCTGGCAGATGGGCGAGCTGCCGGATGCGCCACGGGCCAGTGCCTGGGAACAGCTGCGGGCGCGCCTGGCCCGGCGGATCGCCGAACTGCTGCGCCAGAACCGCCACAAGCTGATGACGGCGCTGTACGTGCTGGATGTGCCCGAGGCGCACTATCGCGCCGCCATGGCGCAGCCCGATTCGCAGGTACAGGCCGAAGCCCTGGCCGAGGCGGTGTTGCGCCGCGAAGCACAGCGGGTGGCCGCGCGCCGGGGCGGCCGGTTCCTGGAGCGGAGGTGGAGTCTCTTCGGTGCATCGTCCGACGCGATCGAGGTGCGGGTCGGGCACGCGCTCGTGCGCCTGGACCTCTACGTCGTGAGCACCGGCAAGTCCTCGACCACGTACACGCGTGCCCGCGCCGGCTTCGCCCTCGGAGCCGGGCCTCG
>CAYMLC010000205.1:1619-6639 GCA_964390765.1 uncultured Nitrospirales bacterium | reverse complement strand
CGAGCCAATCGAAAGCGAGCGCGTGGACGAGGCACTGGTCGCAGCCCTGCCGCTGACCGGCGGTGTCACGAAGGTCGGCATCATCAATTCGCTCGGCTACCGCCGCACGCAAGCGGCCCGCGACTACCTCGAAGCACTGACGCGCAGCGACGATGCGGCCATCGCCCAGGCCGCCGCCAACGCGCTCGCCAAGATTGACGAGTAAGCGCTGAGGCAGCGGGGCTACGCCTCGCCCGGCCAGGCGCCGGCTTCCTCCTTGACCGCGGCATCTTCGGCGCGCGCGCGGTCCGGCGCAATGGGCACGGCGGCGCGGAAGCTGCGGATGTGCAGGTCGCGCTGCGGGAAGGCAATCTCGATACCTGCCTTGCGGAAACCCTCGTCAATCGCCATGTGCATCTCGTGCAGGACCTGCAGCCATGCGTCGACCGAGGGAATATAGACGCGCGCTTCGAACTGGAGCGCGCTGTCGCCGAAGGCCATGAAAAGAATGAGCGGCGCCGGGTCTTCAAGTACCAGCGGGTGCTCGTGGGCCACGCGGCCCAGCACCGCGATCACGCGGTTCGTGTCGCTGCCGTATGCCACGCCGACCGGGATTGTGATGCGCAAGACCTCGTCCGACAGACTCCAGTTGATGAGTTGGCCGCTGATGAATTCCTTGTTCGGCACCACCAGTTCCTTGCGGTCCCAATCGAGAATCGTCGTAGCGCGGATGCGGATCTTGGTCACGCGGCCACTCACGTTGCCAATCGTCACCGTATCGCCCACGCGAATCGGCTGCTCGAAAAGCAGCACCAGACCCGAGGTGAAGTTGGCGACAATCTCCTGCAGGCCAAAACCGAGGCCCACACCCAGGGCCGCCACCAGCCATTGCACACGTTCCCAGGAGAAGCCCACCACGCTCAGCACCACGGCAATGCCGATGATGCCGACGGCGTAGCGCACGAGCGAGATGACCGCGGTGCGCTCGCCCGGCAGCATGTCGAATGCGCGCAGCAGCGTAATCTCGAGGATGGCGGCCATGTTGCGCGCCGCCACGAAGGTGCCCACCAGAATGACGAGCCCCAGCCCCAGGTGCCACAGCGTGACCGGCACCACGCGCTCCCGCGTGACCGTCTGCGTCTCACCCTCGGGCGTGGTTTCGGTCACCGTCTCGGTGGTGGTTGTGTTCCACAACTCAAACTGATTGAGGAAATTCGCGGCGGGCAACTCGTCTTGCCAGAGGTAGAACGCGAAGACGACCGCCACGGCCGCCAACACAATGGCCAGCAGGCGCTTGTTCTGCGCATCGAGTGAGGCCAGGTCGAGGGTCTCGGGTTCGACGTCCGGCACCTCGCTGTAATAGACGTCGACGTTCCCCTTCTCGGCCTCGGCCTCTTGCATCTCGCGCGCCTGCTGTATCGCCAGGCCGCGGCGCATCACGAACAGCGCCCGGCTGACCATGGCGTAGACCAGCAACAGCAAGAGAATCATGAGCGTGGTATAGAAGAAATGCGTGCCGATGCGCTGCGCGGTAAAGAGGTAACCCGAAAGCGCTGCAACGATGAGGACCAGCGGGGCACCCGTTGCCACCAGGTACAACCCGTTGGCGCGGCGGCGCAGGCGGCGCACCGGTGTCTGCGGTTGTGCCTGGGCCAAGAGCCGGTTGCCCGGCCATAGCGTGGTGTGGGCAAACCAGCCCAGCGCCCCCATGCCCGCCACGAAGAACAGACGATCCGCGGCCGCGCGTTCAAATCCGCTGACTTCAGCAATCGTCAGGCCGCACGAGAGCAGCGCAATCGGAATGAGTATCCAGAGGAACATCAGCAGCCGCCAGCGCATCGCGGCGAGGGGCGGCGCCGGCCAACCGAAATGCTGTTCAGCCAGGCTGCCTTCGCGGATCACCTGGCGCAGAAAGACCAGCACCGCAACCAGGAAGGCCACTTCAATCAGCAAGGTGCCGGCATCGCGCGTGGCGTCGTCACTCGGCATCGTGGCGCCAAGGCGCCAGCCGGCAAAGGCCAGCAAGAGAGGCACGGGCGCACTCAGCGCAACGGTATAGACCAGCGCGCGCCAAGTCGGCCGGAACGAAGTACACGTGCGTGTGCAGGCCTCTTCGCCCGCAGCGGTACGTGCGCGGTAGAGTCGCGGCCGCGCCGCCAGCAACAGCACAAAGGCCAGCACCGCGAAGGCGTAGAGCAGCGGATAGCTGCGTGCGTCGCGCATGTAGCGCATGACCAAATCCTGCATCATCTCGAGCGAGGCCAGGGCACGCGCCGCGCCCGCAATCGCGCCGATATCCTGCGTGCTCAAGGACTCCGTGCTGCGCACCCACAGCACGCGCTCGTCGACAAAGGCCTCGAACTCATCGAGGGTCTGCACCAGTTGCTGCTCGACCGTCTGCACATCCAGCAGCAGTTGCGAGAGCGCCCGGTAGTCATCGAGCAGCGCCTCAAGCTGCGTGCGCTCACGCGAGACCAAATCGCGCAGAAAGGCGCGTATTTCCTCAAGCACGGCCTCGTCCGCCCCGGCGGGCAATTGCTGCATCAGCGTGGACAGTTCTTCGCTGGTGTTGCCCAGGCTATCGCGCAGGTCGCGCAGGTCCAGCAGGCGCAACTCCACTTCGGCAATGCGCTCGCGCCTGTCGCGCACATCGGCGGCATAGTGCGACCAATCGCGCAACTGGCTGCGGTAGTCCAACAACAATTGCCCGGTGGCGTTGCTGAGGCCGGCCACTTCGACCCGCCGCAGCACGCTCGCATACGCCCGGCTCACCTCTGCCGTGTCGCGCCGCGCCTCCACCAATTCCGCCTGCGCACCCGCCAGACGCCCCGCCGCCCGTTCGCGCTCTTCCGCGCGGTCCTTGATAGCACCGGCCAGTTCTTCAACGTAGCTGCGCAGTTCGGCGGGCACATCGGCCGCCTGCATCAAGGCCTCCGAGGCCGCCTGCGCCTCACGCTCGGCCGCCTCCGCACGCAGACGCGCGGCCTGCGCACGCAGCGATTGCAGCCGCCGCTCCCAGGCCCGCAGCTCTTGCTGGCTTTGTTCGCGCTCGAGCCGCATGATGTCGCTGCGCACGTCGAGACTGCTCAGTTCCGCTTCAAGCGCCGCCATCTCGGCCTCGGCCGCCTGGCGCAAGGCCCGGTGCCGGACGGCACGGGCCTCGGTTACGACGGCGGGCGCATCCTGCGCGGGCGGTGGCAACTCGGCCAACTCGACCGCCTGCTGCGTGGCCGCCGCGATCAACTCGGGCAATTGGCGGCGTCTCGGACCAAGTGAATCGAGCGCCGCCTCCAGTTCTGTCATGCGCTCGCGCACCGCGCTCTCGCGCGCTTCCGCGGTGGCAATCGCCTGTTCGACGGTAGACAGGTCGGCATCCACGGGTACGCGTGGCGGCAGCGAAGCCCCCTCTTCGATACTCGCTTCGAGATCGGACACCAGTACCGGCCCCGCTTCCAACGCCGTCTCGTACTCGGCCAGCCGCTCGCGCCACGCCTGGGTCTCTTCCAGTGCCGCCATCGCCTCGCTGTAGATTTCGAGCGCCGCCGTGCGCGCCGCCTCATCGAGGGTCACATCATCGCGCACCTGCTGCATCGCCGCCTGGATGCCGGCGCTGGTCAATTCGGGCGGGGGGGCGTCGTCTTGTGCGGCGGCCAGGGGCGCCGGCAGGCAACACAGGGCTAGGGCGGTCACACGTACGGCGTAGCGGATTGCGGCACTGTGCGGCAACGGGCGCATATGAAGGGCACAAAAGAACAACACGCGTAGATTCCTCGCGTCAGGCTACGCGTAGTGCGCGGCGCAACACACACCGCCAAAGCCGGATGCGCGCGGCAGTTGTACGACCGCGGCACGAGCCGCTAGCATGCGGTTCAACACAAACCGCTTCAAGCAAGAGGATCGTGCGTCATGGCGTTGGTGAACCTGATCACCGGAGGCGCGGGCTTTATCGGCTCGCACCTGTGCGAGCGGCTTCTGGCGCGCGGCGAAGAGGTGCTCTGCCTCGACAACTACTTTACGGGGCGCAAAGACAACATCGCGCACCTGCTCGGAAACCCGCATTTCGAAACCGTCCGGCACGATATCATCAATCCCATCATGGTCGAAGCCGACCGCATCTGGAACCTGGCGTGCCCGGCCTCGCCCGTGCATTACCAGTTCAATCCGGTGAAGACGATCAAGACGAACGTCGTGGGTTCGCTCAACATGCTCGGGCTGGCCAAGCGCGTAAAGGCGCGCGTATTTCAGGCCTCGACCAGCGAGGTCTATGGCGACCCAGCCGTGCATCCGCAGCCGGAGAGCTACTGGGGCAACGTGAACCCGGTCGGCATTCGCAGCTGCTACGACGAAGGCAAGCGCGTGGCCGAGGCGCTCTTCTTCGATTACCACCGCCAGAACGGGGTCGATATTCGCGTGGTGCGCATCTTCAATACCTATGGCCCGCGCATGATGGTCGATGACGGGCGCGTGGTCAGCAATTTCGTGGTACAGGCGCTGCGCGGCGAATCCATCACCATCTATGGCGAAGGACAGCAGACCCGCTCGTTCTGTTATGTCGATGACCTCGTCGAAGGTTTCGTGCGCATGATGGACGCCGAAGATTTCATGGGCCCCGTGAATCTCGGCAATCCGGGAGAATTCACCATCCGCGAGTTGGCCGAACTGGTCATCGAGTTGACCGGGTCGAAATCGCAACTGGCCTTTCGCCCGCTGCCGGAAAACGACCCCACGCGGCGCCGGCCCGATATCACGCTGGCCAAGGAGCGGCTGGGCTGGGAGCCCACGGTGCCCTTGCGCGAAGGGCTGCAACGCACCATCGCCTACTTCGACCAGCAGTTGCGCAGCGGCACAGCCTAGCGGCTGTTCGTCTGACCGGCTACGCATCGTCGATTCGCTCGTACGCGAGGTCAAGCCGCAGCACACGGCAAGGCGCGCCCACGGGCGCGGGCGCCTCTCGCAGGTCGAAGCGCCAGTTGAAGTTGTCCTCCGTCGCCGCCAGTCCGACGCCCGACCCCAACAGCACCGCACCGCGCAATACCGCCGC
>CAYMLC010000205.1:720-1609 GCA_964390765.1 uncultured Nitrospirales bacterium | reverse complement strand
CTCGGTCACCTCGAGCGTGCCCTCGCCTTCCTTCTCCGCGGCGCCCGCGCTGTCGTCTTCCACCGGGCGGAGCGAAGGCCGCGGCACAGAAAGTTCATCGCTGCCCGTGAAGTCAAAGACATAGACTGCGTCACCCTTCGCCGTGAAGTACATCCCCCCGTCCGCGCTTACCTCCCACGGCATGGTGCCATAGATACCTTCGCCGTAGGCGTCCAGCCAGGTGCCCAGCGCACGCAGCCGCTCTTCCACCGCCACGGGGAAGCGCCCATCCGCGCGCGGTCCAACCGCGAGCAGCAGATTGCCGCCACTGCTGACCACCTCGACCAGACGCTCGAAGAGGGCGGCGACTGACTGATAGGCATCGGCCGGGGCATTGCGGTTGTACGCGCGCGACACGGCCAGCGGCACAACCTCTTCCCAACCCGCCACCGCCGCGCGCTCGGGCAGGCGCCGCACGCGCGCCGGCGTCACCTGCACCACCCCCGCGTGCTCACCTGGTGTGTCGGCGCCCCACTGATCGTTGACCACCAGGTCGGCTGGTGCGGGCGCACGGTTGTAGAGCCACGCCACGAAATCGGCCGTGCGCCATGCATTGCTCATCTGCGCGTCTGCGTGCGCGCCATACACCAGGTCGGGCCGATAGCCCGCCACCACCCCGGCCAATTGCGGCAGAAGCCGTGTGTTGACGAAGCGCGTCTGGTCGTCTTGATAGAGCGCGTGGCCCGGCTCCGACAGGGCCACCTGCACGCCGAAGCGCAAGCCCGCACCGCGCGTTGCGTCGGCCACTTCGCCCACGATATCGCGGCGCGGCCCCATCGCCTCGCTGTGCCACGGCCAGGCCTCGGCACTCGGCCACAGGCAAAAGCCGTCGCGGCTCTTGGCGGTCAGC
>CAYMLC010000205.1:0-710 GCA_964390765.1 uncultured Nitrospirales bacterium | reverse complement strand
CGCGCGCCCGCATCGCGAAAGAGCGCCGCCCACTCCGACGGCGCAAACAACTCGGCCTGCCACGCGCGGGCGAAATCGCTGTACGGCGCGTCTTCCCCGTAGGTGTCGGCGTGAAACCGCGCCACGTCGCTCCACTGTTGCCCCAATTGCTCGGCGTAGTCAGCCGCTTCCCCGTCTTCCGGCGCGAAGGCCGGCACGCTGTAGATGCCCCAGTCCACCAGCAGGCCGAACTTGGCCTCGCCGTACCACGCTGGCGTGGGCCGCGTGTCCAGCGATTCCCACGCCGGTTCGTACGTACCCGATAGATCGCCCAGAACCGGGTCGGGGACTTGGGCCACCAGGGCGCCCGTGGCGAGTAGTGCAGCGAAAAGACTCATGGTGTACTCCCGGCCCATGCTGGCAAGGTGGGCCAAGGGTCGAAGATGCCGCAGTGGCGCGGCGCACGGCAAGCGCGGCTCAGGCGTGGTGTACGGCGCGCAGCCAGTGCTCGAATACGAGCACGCTGTAGAGCCGGTGGCCGTGTTGCGCGCGTCCGGCACGATGCTGGTGCAACAGCTCGCGCGCGCACCCGCTCTGGAAGTAGGCGGCGGAATACGCACCCGGCGCCAGCACGGCCTCTTCAAAGTGCTGGCCCAGTTCGCCACGAAACCAGCGGTCGATGGGAATGGCGAATCCGCGCTTGCGCTGCTTGAGGGTTTGGGCGGGTAAGC
>CAYMLC010000204.1:0-6670 GCA_964390765.1 uncultured Nitrospirales bacterium | reverse complement strand
GCTGCACGGCCGGCCGGCAGCACCGCTACGCTCGACGATGCCACGGCGGTGCGGCCCCCTTTACCGTAGATGCGGCGGGCGACTATGCCATCCAACTGCGCGTGAACGATGGCACCACCACCAGCGCACCCGACACCGTGATTGTGAGCACGGAGAACAGCCCGCCGGTAGCCGATGCAGGTCCCGGTCAGACCGTCGATGTCGGCACGCTCGTAACGCTCGACGGCAGCGCGTCCGCCGACGTAGACCAGGATGCGCTCTCGTTTATCTGGCGCTTTGTCGAGCGCCCCGCGGGCAGCAGTGCCGCACTCGACGATTTCAGCGCGGTGCAGCCACGCTTCACGGTAGACGTGGCGGGTGACTATGTCGTGCAACTCGTCGTGAGCGACGGCGCTTTCGCCAGCGAACCCGACACCGTGACCATCAGCACCAGCAACACCGCGCCCGTCGCCGAAGCGGGCCCCGACCAGAGCCGTCCGCTCGGCGCTCTGGTCACGCTCGACGGTACCGGCAGTACCGACATCGACAACGATCCGCTCGTGTTTAACTGGAGCCTGACGGTGCGCCCGGCCGGCAGCAGTGCGACGCTGCAAGGTGCCGGTTCGGCGGCGCCCACGTTCACGGTGGATGTGGCCGGCGTCTACATCGCGCGGCTCGTCGTCAACGACGGCACGAACAACAGCGCGCCCGACACCGTGACCATCAGCACCACGAACACCGCGCCCGTCGCCGAGGCGGGCAACGCCCAAAGCGTGGCCCTGGGCGCCACGGTGCAGCTCGATGGCTCGGCCAGCAGCGACGCCGACGGTGACGCGCTTTCCTATCGCTGGAGCTTCACCAGCCGGCCGTCCGGCAGTCAGGCCGCGCTGAGCGACACCCAGGCCGAAGCGCCTGCCTTCGTCGCCGATGCGCCCGGTCTCTACGTCGCGCAGCTGATTGTCAACGACGGCAGCACCGACAGCGCACCCGACACTGTCACCGTGTCGACCACCGATTCTCCGCCCGTTGCCGATGCGGGCGCCGATACCAGCGGCACGCCGGGCCAGCCGATACAACTCGACGGTACCGCGTCGCGCGATCCAGACGGTGACCTGCTCGCCTATTCGTGGAGCTTTACCAGCCGGCCGTCCGGCAGCCAGGCCACGCTCGATGACCCCGCCAGTCCGCGTCCGCGCTTCACGCCCGACGTGGCTGGTGAATACACGGTGCAGCTCATCGTGCGCGCCGGCGGCCGCAGCAGCGCCCCCGATACCGTGACGGTGACCACGAGCAATGCACCGCCCGTGGCCGAGGCCGGCCCCGCCCAGACGCGGCTGCTCGGCCAGGTCGTGCAGCTCGACGGCACCGGCTCGACCGACCCCAATGGCGACCCGCTGACCTATGCCTGGACGCTGGTGGCGCGACCGTCCGGCAGCCTGGCCTCGCTCGACGCGCCCGCCACGGCCACGCCCCAGTTCACGATCGACGTGGCCGGCGAATACCGTGCGCGTCTCGTGGTCAACGATGGCAACCTCGACAGCGCGCCCGATACGGTCACCATTACCACGGGCAACGCGCGGCCTATCGCGCGTGCCGGCGCCGACCGCAATGCTGAGACCGGCACCCGCGTGACGCTCGACGGCAGCGCCAGCACCGACCCCGACGGCGACCCGCTCGGCTACGCGTGGCGTTTCCGCGCGCGCCCGGCTGGCAGCGCCGCGTCGCTCGACAGCAGCAACACGCCAACGCCGGGCTTCAAGCCCGACCAAGTGGGCGACTACGTGGTCGAGCTCGTGGTAAGCGATGGCGACCTGGCCTCGGAGCCGGACACCGTGACCGTGACCGCCACCGCAGGCGCCGACCCATGCGTGCCGCCCGAAGCGCCCCAAAACGTGCAGGCGAGCGACGGCACCTTTACCGACCGCGTGGAAGTGACGTGGGACGCCGTGCCCGGCGCCACCGAGTACCGTGTCTTCCGCGCGCCCGCCAGCAACGCCGACCAGGCCACCGCGGTCAGCGGCTGGATTACGGGCACGCTGTTCAACGATGTGAGCGCGACCGCGCCGCAACCACCGGCGGCTAGCGGCGGGTGCGCCGGGGGGGGCTGTCCCGGTGCCGCGCTCGAGCCGGTCACGTTCTTCTACTTCGTGCGCGCGCGCACCGCGGTTGATTGCGAAGGGGTGCTGAGTGCGCCCGACGCCGGCTTTCGCGGCAGTCCGAGCGGCGGCCTCCTGCCCGCGTTCGAGGCGCTCGCGCCCGACGTGCGTGTCGCGGCCTTGCCTGCGCGCGCCCTGGCGCCTGGCGTGCGCGAGGCCGCACCCAACCAGGCCCTTGCCGTGCGCCTGACCACGCAAGCGGGCGATATCAACCCCGCCACGGTGCGCGGTGTGGTGCGTTCCGCCCGGCGCCTGAGCACCGACGTGACCTGGCAGCCCGCGCCTGGCGACCCCGCGCGCGACGGCTGGGCGGTATACGTTGCCCCGGAAGGTCTGCTGCCCGGCGAGAGCATCGAATTCTCGGCGCAAGCCGAAACCATCCATGGGGCCCCCGTCGGTCCCGCCACATTTACCTTCGAGGTACAGGCGGCCCCGGCCGCTACGGCGCTTTCGCTTGAACCGGCCAGCGATGTGTTGCCCGTCTTGCCCGCCGGCACGGGCGAGACCTATGCCCTCGCGCCCGACGCGCCCTTCAGCGACTATGTGCCCGTATGGGTACCCATCCCGCGGGGGAGCGAGAACACGGCGTGGCAGGCCTTCGTATTCGTGGACGATGGCGACACAGCAGACTGGGTGCCCGCAACCCGCGTGAGCGGCTGGCTGGGCGCAGCGCCGCGCGTCGTGTACGAGCAGGGCCGCGCCTACCTCGCGCTCGAGGTCAGCCATGGCGCCCAGGTGCAGTTGGCCGAGGCCACACCAGCCGACGCCGCCGGCTGGGCGCCGCCGCGCACGTGGTTCAGTGGCGCCGGAAATGTGCTGGTCGTGCTGTTTACCGTAGCGGTGCTGGGTGCCTTCGCCCGGCGCCGCCACGGTGTCTGACGAGAGGCTGGAGAGGGCGTATCCTGCCCGCTGGATATGCTAGGCTCTCGGGCCGAACCACGGGCACACCCAGCGCACGCAGAAGGGGCACGGCATGGAATACAACGAACTGCTCTACGATGTCAGCGATCACATCGCCACGGTCACCCTGAACCGTCCCGACAAGCTGAACGCGTGGACCTTCAGCCTCGAGAAGGAATACCGGCACGCGATGGCGGCCGCCGAGGCCGACCCCGAGGTGCGCGTCATCATCCTTACCGGCGCGGGCAAGGGTTTCTGTGCCGGTGCGGACATGTCGCTGCTGACCAGTGTGCAAGACGGCAGCATCAACATGGACGATGCCGCCGCCGCGGGCGAGTTGAAGCCGGGCGACCACCCCGATGCGCGCGAAGATTTCAAGAAGCAGTATTCGTTTCCATTGGCCATCCGCAAGCCGGTCATCGGCGCCATCAACGGTGCAGCGGTGGGCCTTGGCTTTGTGCACGCGCTCTACTGTGATGTGCGTTTTGCGGCGCACGAGGCGAAGTTCAGCACCACCTTTGTGCAGCGCGGCCTCATTGGCGAATACGGCATCGCATGGCTCTTGCCGCGCCTCGTCGGTCCGCAAGTGGCCTTCGACCTGCTCTACACCGGCCGCATCTTCAAGGGCGAAGAAGCCGAGCAGATGGGCCTCGTATTGCGCAGTGTGCCCGGCGAAGAATTGATGGACACCGTGCGCGCCTATGCGAGCGAGTTAATCGCCAAGTCGTCGCCGCGCAGCATGGGCGTCATCAAGCGGCAGGTCTACGACGCACTGCACACCGGCCTTGGCCCCGCGTGCGACGTGGCATTGCAGGAGATGCTCGAGAGTCTCGGCAGCGACGATTTCCGCGAGGGACTGATGGCCTATCTGGAAAAGCGCCCCCCCGACTTTCCCGCGCCGGCCGCGCCCGCGACCAAGTAAGGCCGTCCGCAACCAATTAACACCGTCTGCTAGACTGGCGCCGTCCACAGGTCGTCGCGATACGTGTCGATCTGTTTACCCGGTTCCGGCGTCCAATGCTTACCGTCGACGTAGACCGACTGCCAGGTGTACTGGCCGGTCTCCGCGTTGGCCGTGATCAACTTGGCGCCTTTCGGCACCTTGTCGCCGCCATAGCCCGCCTGCCCCGTCGCACGCCCATACACCAGTTCGATGCCGTCGTACAGGCCGCTGTAGTCGTTGACGTGGTCGTGCCCGACGAAGCACGCGCGCACCGTGCCCAGCGCCTTGATGTGCTGGAATGAACTGCCGTCTTCGCCCCAATAGCACACCTGCTCGAACTTGACGCCGGATGCTTCTTCCTCGCCCCAAATCGTGTCGTACTGCTTCACTGGAATGTGGAAGATGCCGAAGGCATTCGGTGCGCCGGGCTCCGCTTCACGCCGCCGCTTCTCTGCCCGCAGCCATGCGCGCTGCGGTTCCATCAACCCGTCGTCCATCGAGTTCAGGCACACCAGGTCCCAGCGCGCCGCGCCTTCCCTGTCCGTCAACGACACGGTGTAACAGCCACCGCCCGGCCCGCCGCGGTACAGCGAGTTCTTGGCGCGCGTCATTGCGGCATGCCCGACCGTGTAGTCATTCAACTGATCGTGGTTGCCCCACGTAAAGAGCCACGGCACGCCCAGCCCTTCCAGCTGCTCGATGGCATAGGTCATGAACTCTTCGCCGCGGCCCAGCGGATTGTCGTGCCACAGGTCGCCCGTCGCCATCACCACGTGCGGTTCGTAGCGGTCGACGTAGCGGCGCAATTCGTCGACGGTCTGCTGGTCCTTCTTCGGCCGGAACCACTGGCAGAAGAAATGCACATCCGTGAATTGCAGCAGCCGGATGCGGCTGACGTCGTCCACCGCCAGCGTGGCCTGTGTCTCCGGCTCTTCGTTCCACACGTCGAGCCCATTATTGATAGGGGTCTTCGCCCACGCGCGCAGGCCCAGACCGCCCGCGACCGTACCCGCCGCCGCCAGCGCGCCGCCTGTAAGGAACGTGCGCCGGTTGATGTTGAAGCGCTTGAACACGGGTATGCCCTCCCCTGCGTTGCCGCGCAGCATGCGTCGCAATTGTTAGCGCTGCGCAAGCGTGGCGAATAGTACAGCCACGCTCAGGTTCACCAACGTCCCCAGCAAATAGTACGAAACATTCTCCTGTATCTTCTCCTTGCGCACGAATTCCTTCGCGCCGATGATGATCGCGAGCGCGCCGTACTCGCCCGCCGCGACGAATCAAAAGATGATCAGCGTCTCGAAGAAGCCAATCCAGAAGCCCACGGCGCGCAAATCGAAGAGGGGACTCTTCGGCGAGCTTTCCGGAAGGGGAGCAGGGCCCGAGTCGCCACTGTGCAAGTGGGGCAAGCCGCGAGGATCAGGATGGTCGACAGAACAAATGAAGCGAGGAAAGCGAGTGGCCAGCGCACGCTGTCGAGTACCGCACACAGTGTAGCGGCATCGGTCAGCCACGCCGGTGCTGCGAAATCCCATGGCGCCCCCGCGGTCATGCTATGCCGTCTTCGTGCGCGCCGACGGTACGGCCATATTGCCCAGCAATAGGTCGATGGCCTCGTGCGCGCTTATGACCAACTCCGCCTTGCTCGCTCGCACACTCGCGGAAATGGCTTGCTTGCTGCGGCCACGCTGCGCCGCAATCTTGGTCTGCGGGTGCCCCGCCTCCATAAGGCAATAGATCTCGTATTGATTCGTGGTCATGTCCTCGACCAAGGCACGGCTCATTTCGCACAACGAGGTCAGCGCGGCATTGCTGCGGTCGTCTTCCAAGAACCACGCACAGTAGCGGCGCCTCTGCTTGCACTGCTTCAGCAGGCTATCCGCTTGCTTGAAGAGGGTTCCGCCGGCCTCGCGCAAGGGAAAGCCTGAGCGGCCCAGCCGTCCAAAGCCGGCCACGAAGCGCAGCGTTGCGTGTGGATGCAGGGCGTGGCACAGGCTGCGCACAACGGCATACAATGGTGCGGGCGTATTGAAGAGTGCGGCAACCTCGTCACCGTAGTCCAGCGTAAGGCTGTGCTTCAGCGCATCACGGTGGCGGCGGTTGAGACGATGCGTAGTGCGTTTGAGTTGGCCCATGGCTACCTGGGCAGCCGACGACTTGAGGCGCGACGACCCGGCTACATCCACGAGTAGCAGGTATCCTTCAACCGATCGCACCGTTTGTCCCGTGCTTGGCATGCGTCAATGCTATTTTATGGACTCGAGAAAACCAATGTTTTTAGATTGACCAATGGATCGCCCATGGATTACTACGACATTGAATCCGAACTGACCCCCGAAGAGCGCGCCTGGCGTGACCGCGCACGCGCATTCGTCGACGCGGAAGTCCTGCCCGAGATCACGGCGCACCACCGTGCGGGCACTTTGCCGCCGGACCTCTTGCGCCGCCTGGGTGAAGAGCAGCTCTACGCGCCCTACCTGCACGGGCATGGTTGTGCCGGGCAGAGCCACACGGCCTATGGGCTGATCATGGCCGAGCTGGAACGGGCCGACTCGGCGGTGCGCTCGTGTGCATCCGTACAGGGCGCGCTGGCCATGCACGCCATTCACGCGTTCGGCAGCGAAGCACAGCAGGCGCGCTGGCTGCCGCGGCTGGCACGGGGCGAGGCCGTCGGCGCCTTTGCGCTGACCGAGCC
>CAYMLC010000203.1:3137-6672 GCA_964390765.1 uncultured Nitrospirales bacterium | reverse complement strand
AACCTGCAGGGCATCTGGAACGAACACCACGTGGCCCCGTGGAACAGCGACTACCACCTCAACATCAACCTGCAGATGAATTACTGGCCCGCCGAGGTCACCAACCTGGCTGAACTGCACCCGCCTCTCTTCGACCTGATGGACAGGCTGGTGCCCGAAGGCCGCCGCTTCGCGCGCGCACACTACGACGCCGAGGGCTGGGTGGCCCACCACATCACCGACATCTATGGCTTTGCCGCGCCGGCCGATGGCCCCTTCGGCGTGTGGCCGATGGGCGCGGCCTGGCTGTGTCAGCACGTGTGGGAGCACTACGCTTTCAGCCTTGATGAAGCGTTCCTGCGCGAGCAGGGCTATCCCCTGATGAAGGGCGCGGCCGAGTTCATGCTTGGTTTCCTCGTCGAAGGACCCGACGGTTACCTGGTCACCAATCCTTCGCACTCGCCCGAGAACCGTTTCCGCAAGGAAGACGGCACCGTGGCCTGGCTGACCTACGCCGCCACGATGGACCTCATGATTATCGACGAGCTGTTTGAGAACACCACCGCCGCGGCCGAGGTCCTCGATGTCGATGCCGCCTTCCGCGAAGAACTGGCCGCCGCACGCAAGCGCCTGCCGCCCCTGCAGATCAGCCCTCGCGACGGCCGGCTGCAGGAATGGATCAAGGACTACGAAGACGCCGAGCCCGGCCACCGCCACATGTCGCACCTGTACGGCTGGCACCCGGGCGACCAGATTCTGCTGTGGGAAAACCCCGAACTGGCACTTGCCGCGCGCCGTACACTCGAAGCGCGCCTGGCCGCGGGCGGCGGCCACACGGGCTGGAGCCGGGCGTGGATCATCAACTTCTGGGCGCGCTTCCTCGAGGGCGACCTGGCCCACGAGCACCTGATGCTGCTGTTCCGCAAATCAACGCTGCCGAATCTGTTCGACACGCACCCGCCCTTCCAGATCGACGGCAACTTCGGCGCGACCGCCGGCATCGCCGAGATGCTGTTGCAGAGCCACGGCGGCGTGATTCACCTGTTGCCCGCCCTGCCCGGCGCCTGGCCCGACGGGGAGATCACGGGGCTGCGTGCGCGTGGCGGGCACACCCTCGAGAACATGCAGTGGGCAGCCGGCGCCCTGACAGTGGCGGTGTTGAGCGTGCACGAGACCGGTGTTCCGCTGCGCATATGGGCCGACACACCGCTCGCGGCCAGCCACGGCGAAGTGGCCCACACGCGGATCGAGCTGCCGCCTGCCTCGGGCAAGGCGAGCGTATGGCAGACCACCCTGACGGCCAGCCGGGAACGCGTGCTGCTGCAACCTTCGGAACCGCCGCAGCCATAAACGTTGCAGCGGTGCGGTCCGCTTCCGTATAAACCGGCGCTCACACAACCCCGCGACTGGCGAGTCATGTCTGAAAACACCCCCCTGCATGTTGCTGTATTCATGGGCGGCCCCAGTGCCGAGCACGAGGTCTCGCTGGCTTCGGGCCGCGGCGCCGCCGACGCCCTCGTGCGCGAAGGCTATCGTGTCACCCGCGTGGTCATCGGCCGCGACCATACGTGGCAGTTCGACGCAGACCCCCCGCGCGCGCTGCACGAAGCGGTGCCACACCTGCACGCGCTCGGCGTCGATTGCGCCTTTATCGCGCTGCACGGCGAGTTCGGTGAAGACGGCCGTATTCAGGGCCTGCTCGATATGCTGCAACTGCCCTATACCTGCAGCGGTGTGGCCAGCAGCGCTCTGGCCATGGACAAGGTGCGCTGCAAGTCCGTGGTGCGTGCCCAGGGCATACGCGTGGCCGGGCACCTCGCACTTGACCGCGCCACCTGGGCGGCCGACCCGCAGGCGGTCGTCGACGCCGTCACGCAGGACATCGGCTTCCCGTGTGTCGTCAAGCCGAATACGCTCGGCTCGAGTGTGGGCGTCTACATCCCCGAAGACGCAGCCGCACTGGAGCACGCGCTGGCCGAGGTGACCGCCACCGCGCCCTACCTGATGATCGAAGAATACGTGGCCGGGCGAGAGCTGACCTGCAGCGTGCTCGAATCTAAGGTCGGCGGTTTCGTGCGCCCCCTGCCCATCACCGAAATCAAGCCGCGCGAAGGCCGCTTCTTCGATTACCACGCCAAGTACACGCCCGGTGCTACGGAAGAGATTACGCCGGCAGCCCTCAGCAACCAGCTGGCCGGGGAAATCGGCGAGATTGCCGTGCATGTGCATGAGATTGTGGGCTGTCGCATCTGGAGCCGCAGCGACTTCATCGTCGACGAGCACGGCCCCGTCTGGATCGAGGTCAACACCGTACCCGGGCTGACGCCCACCTCGCTCTATCCGCAGGCCGCCGAAGCCGCGGGGGTCAGCTACGACCGCTTGATGCGGCTGTTCGTCGAGGCCGCGATGGGCGCCGCCGCGCAGGAGCAGGCTGCCGACGAGGCCGCAACCGACGAGCCCGCAACCGACGAGCCCGCCAACGGAGACCAGGAACCCGCATGAGCATCCCCTTCACCAAACTGCACGGACTCGGCAACGACTACCTGTTCATCGAGCCCGCCAAGACCGGTGCCCGCGACTGGCCCGCACTTGCGCGCGACATGAGCCACCGCCACCTGGGCGCCGGTGCCGACGGCATCATCCTCATCGAAACGGGCGAAGCGGCGCCCTTTCGCATGCGTATCTTCAACGCCGACGGCAGCGAAGCCGAGACCTGCGGCAACGGCATCCGCTGCTTCGCCAAGTACGTCTACGAGCGCGGCATGACGCAGGACACGCACTTCGTGATCGAGACGCTGGCGGGCCCCAACGCGGTCGACCTCACCGTCGAAAACGGGCAGGTGCTGCGCGTGCGCTCGAACATGGGCCAGCCCAAGTTCGACCGCGCCGACATTCCCATGGAAGGCCCGCCCGGCCGCGTCATCCACGAACCGCTCGAACTCGAAGACGGCCACGTCTTCGATATCACCTGCGCCAACATCGGCAATCCGCACGCCGTCGTCTTTGTAGAAGACGCCACCGCCGTGGACCTGCGCACCCTCGGCCCCCTCATCGAAAACCATCCGCGTTTCCCCCAGCGTACCAACGTCGAATTCGTGCACGTGGCCGACCGCGACAACATCGTGATGCGCATCTGGGAGCGCGGCAGCGGCATCACCATGGCCAGCGGCAGCGGTTCCTGCGGCGCCGCCCTCGCCAGCATGATTACCGAGCAGACCAACCGCCGCGTCGACGTGCACCTCGTCCACGGTGCGCTCACTATCGAATGGGCCGAAGACGGCCACGTCTACCAGGAAGGCCCCGCCGCCGAAAGCTATAGCGGCGACTGGCCAGCGTGAGGGGGGGGGGGCGAGCAGGCAGGTCCTCCCAAAAAAAGAAATCCCCCGCTGCTGCGGCGCGAGAGATGTGAAGAGGGCCGATGAACCGCGCGAGCACTTCGTAGCTGCTGGCGGCCTCTGCCTTCGGCGGTGTGCTATTCGTTCTTGGCGCGCTGGAGCAGTTCGCGCACGTCGACGACGTCGTTGCCGGCGAGGCGGTAGAGGCTGAGCACGTAGCC
>CAYMLC010000203.1:0-3127 GCA_964390765.1 uncultured Nitrospirales bacterium | reverse complement strand
GCCGTCTTCGATCTCTTCGCCGACGGTTAAGTCGCCGTAGACCGCCACGGGCATGTCCATGATGAAGTCGGCCGCCTGGCCGTCTTTCATCTCGACCATCACCCATTCGTTCATCGCAGGTGGCACGCCGTAGCAGCAGAACATCTGGTTTTGTGTGAGGGCGAAGCTGGTGATGTTGCCATCGGCGTTGACGTCGATGGGCACCATGAAGCCTACGAGCACGACGGACTCGCCGTCCAACGCATCGATGGGCTCGGGGGTCTGGTCGACCGGCGCCTTGGTGGGGTCGTCGCTTTCCAGAATCTCGTCGGGGTCGGGCATGCGGTATTCGAAGTTGCCCAGCGCACCGAAGGTAACCTTCAGGTATTCGCCGTTGCTCGTGCGCTCGAAATCGTACAGGCCTTCGCCCCGGTTCTCGAGTTGCTCGATGATGCCCAGGCCCTCGCGCGAGAGCAGGCGCTGGGGCGCACCCAGGCTCGGGTCGGCCTCGGGCACCACGAGGTCATCCTGCGTTGCCCCGCCGCTGCTCATCGGTGCGCCACGCACGCCATCACCCACGTTGGCCTGCGCCAGTTGCAGCGGCGTGCCGGGCGCGTTGCCGCTGGAGTTGAGGCTGGCGCCGCCGTCTGCGAAGGCCAGTATCTGGTCCAGCTCGGCGGGGGTGTAGCTGGCCGAGCCACTGACTTCGCCCAGCACCATACTGCCGATACCGAGGCCGAATGCCATCAAGAGGGTAAGCGCGATAAAGAACAGGTCTCGCTTAGTCGAACGCGACATAAGGATTGCGGGCTCCTGTCGTTGTTTACTGTATTGTGGGCGTTGGCGCCCGGTGCGTGCCCAGGTCCGCAGACCATGAAGTCGTGCCCGGCGGCCTTGCAAACTGGAAGCCTAACAGATTTCCGCATTCTGCGTCCCACTGACCACGCGGGTTCAGCCAGGGTTTTTGCGGGCGGGGTCCCACGAGGGCGACTGCTTCTCGAGGAACGCACGCATACCCTCCTGCGCTTCCCCGGCATCGCGCACGGCCACGTGCAGCGCCAGTGCGGCGTCGAGATCCTCTTCGACCGACCGCGGGTAGCGGTCGTTGTAGAAGGCCTTGGTCTTGGCAATGGCGCCGGGCGCACCCTTGAGCACGAGGTCGACCACGCGCGTGACCGCATCCTCCAGCATGTCGGTGGGCACGGCCCGATTGATGAGGTTCATGGCCTCGGCGCGCTCACCCTCGATGATTTCGCCGAGCAGCAACAGTTCGCGTGCGTGGCGCTCGGCCAGTTGCCGGCGGATAAAGGTCATCACCAGGCCCGCCACCAGGCCGCGCCGCACCTCGGGATAGCCGAACTTGGCGCCCGCCGTGGCCCAGGCGAGGTCGCACGCGCTGACGAGCCCAAGCCCGCCTGCGAGCGCGGCACCGTGCACCTGCGCAATGGTGGTCTGGGGCAGGCGATAAATGCGGCGCAGCACCTCGGCCACGCCCTCGGCCGAGCGATGGCTGTGTTGCGTATCGGTGGCCTCGGCCAGGTCGAGCCCCGCGCAGAAGACGGGACCGTTGCCGCGCAAGACGACCGCGCGCACGGCATCGTCCTGGCCCGTCGCTTCCAGCAGCGCGACCAGTTCCTCGAGCAGCGCGATGTTGAGCGCGTTGCGTTTATCGGGCCGGTTCAACACCAGATGGCGCACACCACCGGGCCGGTCTTCCTGCAGCACCAGTTGTTCGCTCATGGGCGCTCCTGTGGCGGCCGGCGCCGTGCCGCCGCCAGCGTCTCGGTGTCAATCTCGATGGGCAACTCCAGCGCAATCTGGCCCAGGGCCTTACCCTGCGCATCGATACGAAGGCTGCGGCTGCCACCACCGGCCAGGGCCTCGGGCAGCATGAAGTTGAGCGCGCCCAGGTTGGGCAGCGTATAGCGCTGCACGGTGCCGGGGCCCAGCGGCGCAAAGAAGGCCGCCAGCCGCTCGGCCGTGAGGTGGGCTTCGAGCCAGGCGTAGCCGGCTGCGGTATAGGCGATGATGCCGATATTGGCGCCACGCCCCTTGTCGCCGCTGCGCGCATGCGCGATGTCGCCCAGGCGTGCCTCAGGCATGGCTGGACTCCGCTGCGGGTTGCTGCACGCGCAGCGACACCCGGTCGCGCGCGATGCGGCAGGGCCAATAGCTGAACACCGGGCTGGGCTTGGGCCGGCCACCGGCATAGCCCGTGGTGCCCTGTGGCCCCGCCGTCACCAGCGGCATCACCTCGCGCGCAAACCGCTCGAGCTTCGCCTTGTCCGGGTCGCCCACACTGATGCGCAGCACCGTCTCGAGCACGTCGGGCGTGGGCAATACCCCGGCGGCACAGGCGTTGGCGCCCAGGCATTCGATGTGGGTGCGTGCAAAGGTGACGCCGTTGCGCTCGAGCCGCGTCAGGACCGCTTGGCCCGCGCGCTGCGCCTTGGCCACCGCGTCGCGCCCAAAGATAGTGAGTTGTGCCGAGGCGCGCCAGCCGTCGCGCCAGGTCGCACTGACCTTGTACGTATCGGGCGGCACATCGCCGGTGGCGCCGCGCACGGCCACGCGGTCGGCGCTGGTCTGTTCCAGGGCAAGCGTGGTGAAGTCGACCCGGCAATCGGGACTCAGGTAGTTGCGCGGGTCGCCAATCTCGTACAGCAGCTGCTCCTTCACCGTCTCCAGATTCACGTGGCCGCCCGTGCCCTCGGGTTTGGTCACCACGGTATGGCCGTCGGCGTCGACCTCGACCACGGGAAAGCCGATGTCAGCCGGGTCGTCGCATTCCAGCCAGTGCGTGCTGATGCCGCCACAGACCTGCGTACCACACTCGATGAGGTGGCCGGCAATCGTGGCGCCGGCCAGCCGGTCGTAGTCGGTCTCGGCCCAGCCGTAATGCTGCATGCACGCACCCACCACCATGCTCGGATCAGCGGTGCGCCCCGTGATCACAATATCGGCCCCCGTGCCCAATGCCTCGGCTACCGCCGCCGCACCGGTATACGCGTTGGCCGTCATCAGGTGCTCGGCGAAGCCCGCCAGCGCTTCACCTGTTTCAGCATTGGCATAGTCCGGGTTCTCCGGGTCGGCACGCAGCGTGCCCAGCACGTCGTCGCCGGTGACCACCGCGACCCGCTTGTCTACC
>CAYMLC010000202.1:4472-6683 GCA_964390765.1 uncultured Nitrospirales bacterium | reverse complement strand
CCCGCCTGACGCTGGTGGTCGAAGTAGACGAAGGGGCGACGCTCGACCTGCCCCGCCTGTCCGCCCCGGGCGATGCCTATGAAGTGGAAGAGGGCGCATACACGGCCGACGCCGTGGGCGAAGACCGCCGGCGCATCGCGCAGACCTATCTCATCGACCCGATCGACACCGGCACCTATGTCTTCAGTGGGTTGGCGGCCGAGGTCGACGGCGCACCCGTGCCCTTTCCCGCCGTGGCGCTGCGCGTGCGCGAACCCACGCCGGAAGAGCAGGAGGCGGTCGAGCAGTTTATTTCTATTACCGGACCCGAGGCCCTGGATACGGCGCCCGGTCCGGCCTGGTGGATGGTGGCGCTGGCGGCGGTGCCGGTACTCCTGGCGGCGGGTGCGTTGGCCCTCTATTTCTGGCGGCGTCAGCAGGAAGCCCTGCCCGTGGCCCCCCCGTGGGACTTGGCGCGCGACCGCCTGCAGACCCTGGCCCGGCGCAAGTTGCCCGAGGCCGGCGATTTTGAAACCTATTACGTCGACCTGTCGGCCATCTTGCGCTACTACATCGAGGACCGCTTCCACGTGCATGCGCCCGAGCAGACCACGCCCGAATTTCTCGACGCCGCCGCGCGCAGCGGCCGGCTGAGCGAGACGCAACAGCAGGCCCTGGCCGGCTTTCTGCGCCTGAGCGACCGGGTGAAGTTCGCGCAGTTCGCGCCCACGCTGGAACAGACCAGCGAGAGCTTCGACGTGGTGGCCGCCTTCATCGACGAGACGGTGCCGCAGGAAGCGCCGGCCACACCGGTGGAGCAGGCGGCATGAACTGGTTCGATGCGTTCTACTTCAACGACCTCGCGTCGCCGTGGGCGCTGTTGCTCTTGCTGGGTGTGCTGCTGGTGCTCGCGGCCGAGGGCACCGCGCGTGCGCCTGGCGTGGTCACCGTTTCTACCGGCGAGACCCTGCGCGCCATTCGCGGGCGTGGCAGTGCGCTGCGCCGCTGGGGCCCGGCCGTGCTGCGCGCCATCGGGCTGAGCCTGCTGGTGCTCGCGCTGGCCCGGCCGCAAGCCGGCTACGAGTTGCGCCGCGACCGCGCCGAAGTGGTGGACATCATGCTGGCGGTCGACGTGTCGGGCAGCATGCGCGAGACGGACTACCAGATCGGCAACCAATACCTCGACCGCCTGACGGTGACAAAGAAGGCGGTGCGCGACTTCATCGAGAGCCGCAAAGAGCGCCGCTCCGACCGTTTCGGTATTGACCGGCTGGGCCTCGTGCTCTATGCCGGCATCGCCTGGACACAGACACCGCTGACGCTCGACTACGACGTGCTGGAGTTTGACCTCGAACGAGCCGAGATTGACGAGAGCGATGTCGAGAAACAGGGCACGGCCATTGGTTCGGCCATCGGCCTGGCGGTGCAGCGCCTGCGCCGCAGCGAAGCGCAGTCCAAAGTCATTGTGCTGCTGACCGACGGGCTCAACAACCGCGGCGAGATCGACCCCTTGACCGCGGCGTACCTGGCCGAGCGCTACGACATCCGCATCTATACGATTGGTGCGGGTGCGGCGCAGGGCGGCACCACGCGCTACGGCAGCGGCATTGCCGCGCTCATGCGGGTGCGGGGCACACCGATCGACGAAGCGTCGCTGCGCGAGATTGCCGAAATCACCGGCGGGCGCTACTACCGAGCCGAGAACACCGAGGCGCTGGAGGAGGCCTACGCCGAGATTGACGAGTTGGAGACCACCGAAATCGAGGTCGACGACTACTACGACTACGACGAAGCGTTCATGCCCTATGCCCTCCTGGGCGGGGCGCTGGTCCTCGGTGCGGTGCTGGCCCGGCGGCGCTGGTGCGAGACGGTGCCCTAGTGAGATGTGCGCATGAACCTGCAATTCGCCTTTCCCGATCAGCAACTGCCCTTCTACCTTGCCGGTGGCCTGGCCGCGCTCGCGCTGCTGGGCCTCGTGCTCTGGCGCCTCGAACGGCGCCGGGGTTCGCGGCTGTATGCCTTTGTCGAGGCCGCGCTCGCACCGCGTCTGTTGCTGGGCTACGACGCACGCCTGCGCCGCCCGCTGGTGTGGCTCGTTGTCGGGGGGGCAGCGCTCTTGCTGCTGGCCCTCGCGCAGCCGCGCTTTGGCGATGCGCTGGTCGAAGTCGAGCAGCGCCGCCGCGATATCCTTGTCCTGCTCGACACGTCGGAGAGCATGAACGCGCAAGACCT
>CAYMLC010000202.1:0-4462 GCA_964390765.1 uncultured Nitrospirales bacterium | reverse complement strand
GGGCGCGCCCCGTCTGCAGCGGGCCAAGCTCAAAATCGAATCGCTGCTCGAGCGCGCCCCGGCCGACCGCTTCGGCCTGATCGCGTTCAGCGGCGGCGCCCAGCTCAAGTGTCCGCTTACGCCCGACCACCCTATTTCCGCACCGTGCTCGATGCAGTCAATACCGACACCCTGAGCCAGGAAGGCACCGACATCGCCGCGGCGCTGCGCGAGGCGCGGCAGTTGTTCGAAGACGAGCGCGGCCGCGAAGGCGCCGCCCAACGCGGCGAGCGCGCGGTGCTGCTGGTGTCTGACGGCGAACAGGTGTCGGGCGATGCGCTGGAAGCGGCCCAGGCCGTGCGCGACTATGCGCCGGTCTTTGTGCTGGGCATTGGCCATCCCGACGGCGCCGAGGTGCGTTACCCCGAATGGATGCGGCAATACGTGCGCGTGCCGGACGATAAGCTGACGCATATCTCGCGGCTGGACGAAGACACCCTGTCGCGCGTGGCCCTGGCGACCGGCGGCGCCTACGTGCGCGTGGCGCCCAACAACGACGACGTGACGCACCTGGTCGGTGAATTCGACAACCTGGCCGCGCGCGCCTACGCCAGCGAACTGCGCTATCGCCAGCTCAACCGCTACCAGTGGCCGCTCGCCCTCGCCATTGTGTTGTTCATGGCCGAGGGACTCTGGCTCACCGTATTGCCGCACTGGCGCAAGCGCCGCATCACCGGCGAGACCCCGGCCACGCGAGAGGAGGTACAGCATGCGTAGTCTGCTGTGTGCCGCGTTGGCCCTCGCCGCAGCCGTGGCCGCGCCCGTGCCCGCGCCCGCGCAAGAGACGTCCCTGACGCGCGCCCACGAAATGATGCGCAACGGCGAGTTTGAAGCGGCAGCCGCCGAGTATGAAGCGCTGCAGGTCGAGCAGCCCGAGAACCCGCTGCTGCCCTATGGCTATGCCGCGGCGCGCTATCGCGCGGGCGAGGCGCGCGTCGACGGCACCGGCGACGCCAAGGGCGCCTTCGAAGATGCCGAGCGCGCCTTCGAGACGCTGGCCAATCAGGAGTTCGACAATGAAGCCGTGCGCCAGGCCGCACTCTTTGCACATGCGAACAGTGTGGCGCAGGTGGCGAAACAGACCGTGAATCCGGAAAACTACGATGCGGGCGTGGCGGCCTTGCGCCGCGCCGTGCAGATGTACGAGGACTATTTGGGCCGCTATCCCGCAGACACACGCGCGCAGCAGAACCTGCGCCACGTGCGCTACCTGCTGAAGAACGAGTTGCGCAATCCACCCGACCAACCCGAGCAAGACCAGGACGACCAGCAGGATGACCAGGTGGTGGGCTGGCGTTCGTTGCGCACGCAATTGCCGGGCAAGAAAGCGGTGAGCGACGAGCGGTCCTTCACCATCCGGCTCGAAGACGCAGGCACCGGCAAGGGTTCCGCCACCGGCAAAGAGGGGGCTAAGCCATGACCAACGTGTCCGCTCTGTTCCGCGTGTCCCGTCTGGTTCGCGTGCCGGCGCTCTGCATTGCCGCCGCCGCCCTGTTGGGCCAGGCCGCGCCACCGGCACTGCAGTCTCCGGGCGCGGGCCCCGGCATGCCGCCCAATGCCCCGGCCACCGAACGCGTCCACTGGTATGCGCTGGCCACCAACGCGCGCGCCCAGCAGGTGCCTGCGCTGGATGCGGCGCGAGAACCCCTGGTGCCCGTGCTGAGTGCGCTGGCCGGCGAAGGATACAGCGTGGTCGCCGAAGACACGCTCGAAGTGGACCACGGCAGCGGCACCCAGGAAAACATCGCGGGTGACTACGAATTGCGGCTGGCTGTGGCCCCCGGCGTCAGTCAGCAGAACGTGGCCCTGCGCACGCAACTGGTCGAGGCGAACGCATCGGCGCGCGAGGCGCTTCTGGCGGAGGGCGAGGTGCCCCGCGGCAAGCCATTGGTCGTGCGTGGGCTGCCGCGCGCCGGGGGCGAGCTGGCGCTGGTGATGTTGCTCGAGCAGCCCGATTCGCCGCCGCGGCAAGACCAGCAATCGCAGGACCCGCAAAACAACGACCAGCAGGAGCAGGACGAGCGCAACCCGGACCAGCAGCCGCAGGACCGCGGCGACGAGCAGGAGCAGCAGCCGCAGCCCGGCGACCAGGACGAGCAACAGGGCGAGCAGGACGCCATGCAGCAGGAGAACCCGGCCAACCGCGCAGACGAAAACCAGGACAATCCGAACGCGCCGCTGGAAGAATCCACCGCGCCGCCCCAGGATTTGCAGAACATCGAGGCCTTGCTGCAGTCGCTCGAAGAAGTCGACAAACAGCAGCAGCGCGCGCAGCAGCGGCGGCGCATCTTGCCGCAGCGCGGAGACTGGTGGTGATGCGCGCCGCTTGCCTATGCGGGATGGTGCTCGTGCTGGCCACGGCGCTGCCCGCCGCCGCCCAGGTGGCTGCGCGCGTCGGCGTGAGCGAGGTGGTGGTTGGCCAGCCGTTCGACATCGTGGTGAAGGCCACCGGTGAACAGGCCTCGCCCGTGCCGCCGCAGGCGACCGACGATGTCGAGGTGGCGCGTTCGCCGCACCAGACAGCGCGCAGCATGGAGACGCGCATCGTCAACAACCAGATAGACATGACGCGCGGGTTCACCTGGGTCTTTCGCGCGACCGCCCTGCGCGAAGGCACCATCACGATACCCCCCTTCACCATCAACGTCGATGGTGAACAGCAGCAGACCGAAGCCTTGCAGGTGACCGCGACCAAGGGTGCGCCGCGTTCGCCCGACGTCGTGCAACGCCGCCCCGCGCAGCCCTCCGTAGACGACGTGGTCCTGCTCGAGACCGAGGTCGACAAGCGCGAGGTGTATCAGGGCGAGCGCGTGCGGCTCTTCTACCGGGTGTGGAAGCTCGACCGCCCCGGCACCACCATCCGTTTTACCGGCGGGCGCATTCCCGCACCGCCCGAGACCCAGGGCTTCTACGCCACGGACATCCGGCGCAACGTGCTGCGGCGCGAACGCGACAGCGTACGCTACGAGGTCGAGGAATTCAGCCGCGACCTGTATCCCACGCGCGACGGTACCCTCACCATCGGCAGCTGGAACTGGACCGGCATCGCCATCGTGCCGCAGCGCTTCGCCATTGCCCAGCGGCACGAGGTCGTAAAGGATGCGGCACCGGTCGAGGTCACTGTAAAGCCGCTGCCCGCGCGGCCGGATAACTTCAGCGGGGCCGTGGGACAATATCGCGCGACGGCGTCGCTGGCCAGCAACACCACGCAACAGGGCGTACCGGTCGACTTCACGGTGCGCATCACCGGGCGGGGCAATCCCGCCGCGGTCAATGCGCCGCCCCTGCCCGAGTTGCCGTGGGCGCAGGTCAGCGGGCCGCGCATCGACCTGACGCAGAGCGGGCAAGGCGACAACCTGTACGACAAGATGTTCGTCTACAGCCTGGTACCACTCGAGTCGGGCACGCACACCGTGCCGCCGGTTGCCTTCTGTTACTTCGAGCCCAACACCGGCGTCTATCGCACCGAGGAAACGGCTGCCGCCGAACTCGCCGTGGCCGCAACGGGCGACGCGCCGCGCCTGGTGACCGCGGGTGGTACGCGTGCGCCCGAGGCCGGCCAAGTCGAAATTCTCGCCGACGACCTGCAGCCTATCGTCACCAGCGTCGCCGCGCTCAACACGTGGCGCCCCTATCGCGTGGTCGATATCTTCGTATTCGCGGGGCCACCCTTCGCGTTTCTCGGGCTTTCGCTGCTCGCCCTGCGCCAGCGGCGCTTTCGCGAGAACCCCGACCTGGCGCGGGCGCACTTTGCGCGCAGCAACACCGCCCGGCGGCTCGCCGCGGTGCCGCACAGCGATGCCCCGG
Organism: uncultured Nitrospirales bacterium; assembly: GCA_964390765.1. Classification (GTDB taxonomy): domain Bacteria; phylum Hydrogenedentota; class Hydrogenedentia; order Hydrogenedentales; family JAGMZX01; genus CAYMLC01. Next base: position 616 of record CAYMLC010000202.1, on the reverse strand, counting down.
CCGACGCGCTCTATGAAGCGACGACCCATTACCTGGCCGACAAGCTGGGCGCGCATGCCGCCGGCATGACCAGCGCCGACGCGCGCGAACTGCTGCATGCGCGCGGGGTGGACGAGACCCTGATAGCGGGCTTTGACCGCGTGCTGCGCAAGTGCGAGCGTGCGCGCTATGCCTCGGCCACGCTCTCGCCGCAGGAGGTGCGCGCCATGACCGATGCCGTGCACGAACAAATCAACGCGCTCGACCGCGCACTGGCCGGGCGGGCGCGCGCATGAGTACGGCAGTGGCCCTCACGCTGACGCTGGGCGCGGCCGTCTTCCAGCAGGCCTTTATCGAGGCGAACCAGCATTACCTCGAAGGCGACTACGCCGCCGCCATCACGCGCTACGAGCAACTGCGCGCCGAACGGGTGATTGCGCCCGAACTGTACTTCAACCTCGGCAACGCCTACGCCCGCGCGCAGCAGCCCGGCGCCGCCATTCTCAACTACGAGCGGGCGCTAAAACGCGCCCCGAACGACGCGGACATTCAACACAACCTGGAACTGGCCGAACTCAACGCGGTGGACAAGATCGAGGCCACGCCCGAATTCTTCCTGCTGACCTGGTGGAAGGCG
>CAYMLC010000201.1:0-6702 GCA_964390765.1 uncultured Nitrospirales bacterium | reverse complement strand
GCCACGGCGGCCGTCGCCAACGCCGACACCGGCAGGGCCACAGGCTTTGCCGAGAGCCGCTGGCGCCTGCAACTGTCCGGCCTGCACGGCGTCGACTCGGGCGACAGCATCGACCGCACGGGCGACCGGCTGTTCACGGCCAACGCCGAATACGAATTCCCCATCACCCAGCGGCAGACGCTGGCGCTGCGCATCTATCCCGCATTGTTCTACCAGGCCGAAGACAGCGAGAACGTATGGGGCGCCGGCGGTGGGCTGAGCTGGAAGATCTACCGGAAAGCCGGCGAACACCGCGGCCTGTTTGCGGAAGCGGGTGCGGCAGCCATCTTCCACGACGAGGAATTCGAGGGCAACGGCGGCCACCTCGATTTCCTGTCGGGCCTGGGCATCGGCTACCACTTCGAGAACGACTGGCACCTGACCGTGAAGTGGGAGCACCTCTCGAACGCGGGCCTCGAAGCACCGAACAAGGGCATCAATGCCGTGGGCCTCGCGATCGGCTTTTCCTTCTAGCAGCCGGTGCGCGCCCCTACACGCCGAATTGCTTGAAGTGGTAGTTGCAGTGCGCGCCATGAAGGCGCGCCCACTTGTGCCGCGTAATGGACCCCAATATGGGCGTCACCGCGCGCTCTTCGGCATCTTCCTCGAGCAGCGCCACAAAGCGCTCGGCCGCCTGCTCGAGCGCGGCCCGCTCCGATTCGAAGTCGCCCTCGGGCTCGGGCATGAAGTAGGCGGGCGCCTTGAAGCTGTTCTTCGGCCACCTGCGCGTGAAGTAGCGAAAGGTCAGGTGATAGAGCAGCACGCGCACCACCGGGATGCTGCGGTCCGGTGCAGTCTCATCGCCGTTGGACAGGTCGAAGGTATAGCGCAGATGGCGCACCATGTGAAGCGGCGTCATGCGCCCCCAATAGCGCACCGAGTCGGGCTCGAGCGCGGCCAGGCGCGCACGAAATTCGGGCAGGGCCGCCCGGTCGAAAACGATTTCTGCCATAACCGTGTACTGCCTCGGGTTGGACCACGCCACAGTCTAGCGCACCCGAACCACCGGTACCACCTGCGGCGGCAGCCGCCCGGCGCTTTATGGTACAACCGACGCATCGCGGTTCCACCGACCGGCCGCGAGGAGACACGATGCACCGGGTATCGCCCGCACAGTCCACTGCCCTGCCGGCCGCGTTCGACGAAGACGGCGACTTCCTGCCGATCAACATTCTGTCGCTGCGGCTCGACAGCGAGCTGCGCTGCGACCTGTACCTGCAGTCGGCGCCCGACCACCCCTATGTGCTCTATTGCCAGCGCAGCACGCCCTTTACCAACGACCGCCGCCAGAAGCTGTGGCGTAACAACATCGCCTGTCTCTATATCCCGCGCGACCAGCTGCCCGACTATCAGCAGTATCTGACCGAGCACCTGTCCGACATTCTGGCGGACAAGGCCATCGCCGTGCGCGACAAGTCGGAGATCCTGTACGCGTCGGCGCTGAACGTAGTCGAGCGGGTACTCGACAACCCGCGCGACCCCGACGCGCTGCGCCACGGCAAAGACCTCGTGCATGTGACGGTCGACTTCATGGGGCGCGACGATTTCCAGCTCGAGCATCTGCTGCGCGCCATCTCGGACAATTACTACCTGTACACACACAGCGTGAACGTGGTGGCCTATGCCATTGCACTGGCGATGCGCGCCGGCATGAACGACCCCGCCATGCTGCGCGAGATGGCCAACGGCGCACTGCTGCACGATGGGCGCATGCCGCGCCGAATGTGCGCGACATCAAGGGCGTCTTGAACACGCACGAGTGGGAGCAGGTGCAGAAGCACCCGCGTGAGGCCTTCGACATGTTGCGCCAGACCAATGCCCTCGGCGAGGTCGCGCTCGACATTGTGCTGCACCACCACGAGCGCCTCGACGGCACGGGCTATCCCGACAAGCTGAAGGGCGAGGGCATCTCGCAGCCGGTGCGCGTGGTGATGATTGCCGACATCTTCGATGCGCTGACCACCGACCGGCCGCACCAGAAAGCGATGAGCACGTATCAGGCGCTCACGCTGATGCAGCGCGAGATGAAGCACCAGGTCGATACCGAGCTCTTGCGCATTCTCATCGAGATGATGGGCCTGCGCGGCGTGCGCTAGCAGCCCGCGGCCAAAGGCGCGTGCCGCCGCGAACGAGCATGCGGGTCGCGAAGCAAGGCACGACAGCGCGGGAAATGCGCGCAGAGTAAAGGTTGGGCAACGACGAATCGCGGCACCAAGGCTGTTCCGAGGCCACGTTCTCGTTTGGCCGCAGGCTGCTAGTCCACCTGCTCGGCCACGTCGGTCAGCGGGTCGCGCTCGGGCGTCTGCGCCACCAGCAGTTCCGCCACCAGCCCCAGCCCCAGCAGCGGCGGCCCCGCCGCAATCAGCGCCACCCCCAGGGCAAACAGCCAGCCATCGCCCAGGCCGAACAGACTGCCCAGCACACTGAGCAGGGCCAGCCCCACGCCGGCCCCCAGCAACAGCAGACCCAGCCCACCGAGAAAATGGGCGGGGCGCTCGGCATAGCGGCTGAGGAACCACACCGTCAGCACGTCGACCGCGCCGCGCGCGAAGCGTTCGAAGCCGTACTTCGACTGGCCGTACCGGCGCGGATGGTGCTCGACCGGCAACTCGCCCACGCGCCAGCCCGCCTGCGCCGCCCACACCGCAATCATGCGGTGCATCTCGCCGTGCAGGGGCACCGCCTGCATCACGGGCGCACGCATCACCTTGAAGCCACAGTTCACATCGTGCAGCGGCAGGCCAAACAGCGCGCTGATGCCGCCGTTGTACACGTGCGAGGGAAAGGTCTTGTGCCAGGGGTCCTGCCGCTTCTGCTTCCACCCCACCACCAGGTCGAGGCCTTCGTCGAGCGCGGCCAGCAGACGCGGCAGTTCCTTCGGGTCGTCCTGCAGGTCCGCGTCCATCGTGATCAGCGTGGCCCCGCGCGCCGCCGCCACGCCCACCGCCAGGGCACGCGTCTTGCCCAGGTTGCGCCGCAGCCGCAGCAACCGCACCCCGGCATGCGACTCGGCCAGGCCGCGCGCCACCTCGGTCGAGCCATCGGTACTGCCGTCATCTATCAGTAATATTTCATGCGTGCGGCCAAGGTGCGCCTGCACGCCCTCGACCAGTTCGGTCAAGGTCTCGCGCTCGTTGAGAAACGGCACAATCACCGACACCGCTGGCGTGGTGTCGCTCACAATAAGATAGCCTGCAACTGCGGAAGCATGGGGAAAGTGTAGGCACCCTGGAACAGGCGGGACAAGAACGGAACGGAGACCGGGCTGCGCGGCACCAAGGCTAGCGAATGTCGGCGTCGAACCACTTCAATACCGCCATTACCCCCCGCGCCTGCTTGAGCATGGTGGCCTTCAGCCCCTGCGCCCGTAGCTTGGCCTTGGCCTCGTGGCGGTCCTTGGCAACGACGATTCCCCCCACAAACGATTTTTCCTCGTCGCCCTCTGCGCGAATCGCGTGGTATTCGTATGTGGGCATACGCGGTCTCCTGCCTTGCAAGAAGCATAGCACACTCGTACCGGCGTAGAAAGGAACCCCGTATGCAGAGGTATACTTCCGTATGCACCAACGCTTGCTACTGAGTCTCGGGCTTCTGGCCCTGTGCGGATGCCAGGCCGAGGCACCGCTCGGCTACCCCGGCCCGGGCACCTTCACCCAGTTCGAGGCCGAGCTCGAGCCCGGCGTGCTGTTCACGGTCTATCTGCCCGACGGCGCGCCCGGCACACGCCACCCCGTGGTCATCTTCAGCACCGGCTGGAACCAGCCGCGCATCTCGTACACCAGCTATGGCAGGCAATTGGCGCAGTGGGGCTTTATCGCCATCATCCGGCACTACCCCAGCCTGGGGCTCGCCGGCGTGGGCGACGCCCTTATCCCCGTACATGTCGACCAGGTGCGCCGCATCATGAACTGGTGCGAGGCCGAAGACGCGCGCCCGAGTTCGCCGCTCTACCAGCGCGTCGACCCCACCGCCTACGGCACGACCGGCCACAGTATGGGCGGCGGCATCGCCATTGGTGCGGCCATCGAGCTTCCGCGCGTGCAGGCGGCCGTGCCGCTCGATATCCTCTTCGGCGGCAACAGCTTCAACGAGGAGTTCGGCGCCGAGGCACTGGCCGGCGCCAGCGCCGCGATTCTGTATCTTGCGGCGGAAGACGGCCGCTGGTGCTCGAAACCGCCCCAGGCCGACCTCAACCTCTTCGACATCGGCCCGCCACCCGCTATGGAAGTCGTGCTCGCAGGCGCGGGCCACATCGACTTCGTCGACTTCATGAGCGGCATCAACAACCTGGCCTGGGTGGCGTGTCCCGCGGGCGAGGCACGTCCGGCCGACGTGCGCGCCCTGGCCACCCGCTACATGGTCGCCTGGTTTCAGGCGTATCTGCAGCACGATGCCGCGGCGCGCGCCTGGCTGGCCGATGCCCCGCCCCTGCCGGGTGTCGCCCAGATACGGCGCCGGGGCGTGGCAGCGGAGTAGCGCAGACCCGGCACCACCGCAAACCCCGCGAATGATTCCCGTCTTCGTCGCGTTGTCCTCTAAGGCCGTTGCACCGCCATGCGTACTCCCGCTATGGTGAAACGCTATGCCAAACCACCGGAGGAAGCTTCGTGTCTGATACCCTTACCGTACCCGCCACCAGTCTCGTACAGCGCTACCTGAGCCAGACCGATGCCAGCGACATGCATGCCGGCTTCATCAGCTACCTGGCCAACCTCGAGCTGGTCGCCGCGCAAGCGCCCGATGTGGCGCGCGCCATTGTGCAGGAACTGGCCGACCAGCGGGCCTATCTCAAGCTCATTGCCAGCGAAAACTTCAGCTCGCTCGCCACGCAGGCCGCAATGGGCAACCTGTTTACCGACAAGTACGCCGAGGGTGTGCCGGGCCGCCGTTTCTACGAAGGCTGCGACAACGTGGACACCGTCGAAAGCTATGCCGTCGAGCAGGCCAAGCAACTCTTCGGCGCGAAGCACGCCTATGTGCAGCCGCACAGCGGGGCCGACGCCAACATCATCGCGTTCTGGTCGATTCTCTCGCAGCGGGTCGAGAGCCCCGTACTCGAAGAGCTGGGGCAGAAAGACCCGACCAAGGTCTCGCGCGAGGAGTGGGACCGTATCCGCGAGGCGCTCGGCAATCAGCGGCTGCTGGCGATGGACTACGCGTGTGGCGGCCACCTGACGCACGGTTACCGCCGCAACCTGAGCGGCAAAATGTTCGACGCGTACAACTATCCCGTCGACCGCGAGACCGGCCTGCTCGACTACGACGCCATCGAAGCGCAGGCCAAAGAGATCAAGCCGCTCATTCTGCTGGCGGGCTACAGCGCCTATCCGCGCCTCATCGACTTCAAGCGCATGCGCCAGATCGCCGATGCCGTGGGCGCCGTGCTCATGGTCGACATGGCGCATTTCTCGGGCCTCGTGGCCGGCAAGGTGTGCGCGGGCGACTTCGACCCCGTGGCGCACGCGCACATCGTGACCTCGACCACGCACAAGACCCTGCGCGGCCCGCGCGGCGGCATCATCCTGTGCGACGAAGAATTCGCCGAGACCATCGATAAGGGCTGCCCGCTGGCCATTGGCGGGCCGCTGCCGCACGTGATGGCGGCCAAGGGCGTGGCCTTTACCGAGGCGAACCGCCCCGAGTTCCAGGCCTACGCCCAGCGCGTGGTGGACAATGCGCGCGCCCTGGCCAAGCACTGCATCGAGCAGGGACTCAACGTGTTGACCGGCGGCACGGACAATCACATCGTGCTCGTGAACGTCACGAACTTCGGCATCACCGGGCGCCAGGCCGCCGGCGCGCTGCGCGATTGCGGCATCACGCTCAACTTCAACTCGCTGCCCTACGATGAGAACGGCCCGATGGTGACCAGCGGCCTGCGTATCGGCACGCCCGCCGCCACCACGCTGGGCATGGGCGCCGAGGAAATGCGCGAGATTGCCGGCATCATCCAGCACGTGCTCACGCACACGAAACCCGCCACGCTGACGAGCGGGCCCAATGCGGGCAAGCCCAGCAAGGTGAAGTACAACCTGCCCGACAGCGCGCGCGAACACGCGACTTCGCGCACCCACACGCTGCTCAACCGCTTTCCGGTGTATCCGGAGCTGGACCTGGCCTATCTGCAGGAGGCGTTTGCCTAGCCGGCGCGCGCATTTATAGGCACAACCAATTGACGGCTTATACCCTACCTTGCTAGCCTTACGGGCATTACAGTGCGGAGAGTGCCTGGATTGAGTGGATTTCTCGCCATAAACGCCGTGGTCATCGCCCTGTCCCTGATACAGGGCGCTGGCCTGGTGGCCTATCTGCTGCTCGGCTCAACGCCGGGTGAGGCGCGCGCCCAGGCAGCCGAAGCGCCGCAGCCTGCGGCCCAGGCCACGTCGGCATCCACCCCAGCTGCCGACTCCGCTGACACTGCCGAGGGCGCGAGCAACCCGCCGCCCGTTGCGTGCCTGGAAACGGCTTGGGGCTGGGCGCAGCCACCCTGTGCCACACCCCCGCCCCGAGCATCCAAAGCCACTCCTGCATCACGCGGTGTGCTGCCATGCGGCCTGCGCGCGCCGCCCCACTTCGCCTAGCGCCCCCGCGCGCCCTCCCACTTCACGACGTCTCCCCCGTATTCGGCAACACCCGTGTGCCGTGTCGCGCATGCGCACACCG
>CAYMLC010000200.1:5410-6710 GCA_964390765.1 uncultured Nitrospirales bacterium | reverse complement strand
TGTCCGTTGGTTCGGCATGCTCGTGAGGCAGGGGCCGAGACGGAAGGGTGGCTAAAGGGACAAGAAGTTACTGTGCGGCAATGCTCGCGTGCAAGCTCTTGCCGAGAAGCGTAAGGCTAAGGAAGCAATGTTAGCCCTATGTTAGCAATCGACGTGTTTCGAGCCCGCCCCGCCACTGGCGCCACCCGGGCCGGGTCCGTAGAATCGGACGGGGCGCGGCGGGTTGCCGGGCTGGATTGGGGCCATGGCAGCAGCAGGCACAGGCAGAACGCGCACCGAAAGCGTGCGTGGCGGGCGTGGGCGCGGGGCGCACGAGAAGCCCCCTAGCGACCCGTGGGGCCGGGCGCTGCTGTGGCTGGCCGCGCTGCTGGTGGTGCACGTAGCGGCCCACACGGCCTGGCTGACTCTGGACCACCGCCCCGTGGCCGGCGCCGAGGCCGATACGATGGAAGTGGCCCGCGCCTACTACCTTACGCTGCGCGGCGAGGCAGGGGGCGAGGGCGCCCTGGGACGGCTGCTGGCCGTGCTCGATGTGCCGCCGCGCCATGCGGTCGGGGGCGATACGCCACCGCACCCCGCGTATGTGCGCCCCACGGTGCCGGCGGAGGTCGGCGCACCGGTGCTGCCCCTGGCACCGCTCAGCGGTGCGGCCGTGGCCCGGGTCTATGGCTATCACCCCGACGCCTTTACCTTCGCCAATGCCCTCTGGTTCGCCGTCTTGCTGGGCGGCGTCTTCTGGCTGGCGGCGCAGTGGGTGGGCCCGGGCCGCGCGGTACTGGCGACGGCCCTGGTCAGCCTGCTGCCCGGCCTCACGGCGGCGGCGCGTGTTTTCACGCCCGGCCTTGCGGCTACGGCATGCCTCGCCTGGGCCGTGGCCGCGTTGGCGGCCAGCCGCGGCGGCCTGCGCACCGGCTTTATGCTGGTGGCGGGTGGCTTTGCGGGCCTGGCGCTGCTGGCGCGCGAAGACGCGTGGCTGTGGCTGGCGGTGCCGCTGCTTGCGACCTTCGTTGCGGGGCTCGTCTACATTCTGGCCGACCGCTCGGAACCCGACTTCAACTGGGGCCGGCTCGGTGTGCTGGCCCTCAACCTCGTGGTATTCGGCGTGCTTGCTGCCGCGGTCGCGGCGCCCTACTACGCGCGCCACGCCGAAGCGCTGGCCCTCGAAACGGCGTCCGGCCAGCCCGCGGCTTCCACCTCCGCGGTCGTGGCGCTGCATCCACTGCTCGACCACGGGCTGCTGCTGATACCGGCGGCGCTGGGGGTGTTGGGCCTGCTGGTGGCGCCGCTCGCAAGGGGACAT
>CAYMLC010000200.1:0-5400 GCA_964390765.1 uncultured Nitrospirales bacterium | reverse complement strand
GGGACATGCCTACCCACTGGTGATGCTCTATGCGTGGGCGGGCGGCGCGATCGTCATGGCCACGGCGCTGCCGCACACGGCGCTGGCCACCTGGCTGCCCGTGTTGCCCGCACTCGGCGTGTTCGTCGCCGCGCTGCCCGTGGCCGTGGGCCAGGGCGTGCCCCGCATTGCCGCAGCCTTGCTCGTGGGCGGCATCCTGCTCTTTCAGTACGGCAACCACAGCGTGGCGCGCTACGGGGCACTCGCCAATTGGACCTGGAACACCGCGGCCGACCTCGCGCCGCCCTGGCTGGAAGAGCCGCTGACCCTGACCCTGCTGCGCGACGAGTTGGCCTTGGCGCCCGGTGCCGCCACGGCCGGCCCGCCCCGGCAACAGGAACTCGCCGGGCAGCTCCTGGGCGCGGTGGCCGAGGAGTTGCGGGCGACAGGGGGCGAGGCGCCCCAGCCGGGGCCGCTGCACGGCGAACCCGTCACGCGCTTTGCCCTCGACCATTGGCAGCCTGCGCCCAATGCCTTCCTGCCCGTGGGCCAGACGGCCCAGGCCGCCGCACCCGTGCCCTTTGGCTTTCCCATGCCCGCCGCCGCAGAGGTGGGCGACCGGCAGTACGCGCTGCTGGCCGTGCCCGCACGCACCGTCGCCCTGGCCGACAACACGCAAGCCGAATTTATCGACGCGGGCTATCGCCTGCTCACGCGTTTCGCGGCGCGTGGCATTGATGGCGCGCCCGCGGTCTATGCGGTACTGGTGCGCAGTGGTGAAACCGCCACGACCGCCGGCCAGCCCGCACCCGCAGCCACGACGAGCCTCATCGCGCTGCACCAGCAAATCACGCGCACGCCCGAGGCCGAAGTGCCCGACGCACTCCGCACGCGCTATGCGGCGCTGTTGGCCGAGCCGCCCATCGGTGCCGCCGTCAGCGACGAACTGACCCTGCTCGATGCCGACATCGCCCCCGCCGGCGCCGGACTCTATGTCGTGCGTCTCCTGCTCAAGTCGCTCGCGCCGCTGCCGGGCGATTTCGCCGTCTATCTGCGCGGCAGCGTAGACGATGCACGCCTCGGCCAATTGCCCGAAGCCGACCGCGCCCAGGGCTTCACCGATTGGCAACTCGGCGGTCTGCCCGGCGTGGCCCCTGGCGCGGCTTCCCCGGTGCTCATCAGCCACACCATTAAGGCCGCGCCGATCGCCTATGCCTTCAGCGTGGGGCTCTTCAGCGTGGAAGACGGCTACTACGGCCGCAACGTCGAACTGGGAGAAATCGACCTGGGCGAGTTGTAGGCAAACCGGCGCCGCGATACGACCCGAACCCGCGATAAGGCCGAAGGCCCGGGTCAAGCGAGGCGCGCGCACGCTCCGCCCGTAGCAATGCGCGCGCAGCGCGGGCCGCACCCGGGCGCTGCCGTGGCGCATGCAACCACGGATCCGATGGCGGCGGTCGCCCGATGTGTTGGCACGTGCACGATTGGGCGCGCTGGCCGCGCCAGTAGAACGAGCCGGTACAGCCCGCCTCGTGTCTCACCGCGCGGATGGAACAAGGCCGCCCGCCCCTATTGTTCGCGGCTTGACGGCACACGCACTGGCACACTAGGATTTCGGTTTCTCTTAACGAACGTTAGGTAGGCGGGCGACGCGCGGGCAGGCCGCGCGCTCCCGCGCAGGCAGGCACCAGCCGGGGCGACGGAAGCCAGACGACCGCGCCCCACTACCGTGCAGACGTTGCCGCGCAACCATGCGGTGGCGCCGCGGACAACCTTGCGAAAGGGGCAACCATGCGGGAAATTAAACGGGTCGCAGTATTGGGCTCGGGCGTGATGGGCGGCGCCATTGCCGCGCACCTCGCCAACTGTGGCATCCCCAGCATCATGCTGGACATCGTGCCGCCCAACCTCTCCGAGGATGACCGGCGCGACAAGAAGAAGAAGAACGCCATTGTCGACAAGGCGAAGGCCGCGCTGCTGAAGACCAAGCCGTCGCCGTTGTTCAAGAAGTCGAACATCGACATGATCGAGACCGGCAACTTCGACGACGACCTGCACGCGGTCGCCGATGCCGACTGGATCATCGAAGTGGTGAAGGAAGAGCTGAGCATCAAGCGTGCGCTGTTCGAGCGCGTGATGCAGCACCGCCGCCCCGGCAGTATCATCAGCACCAACACCAGCGGCATCCCCATTGGCGAGATCGCCGAAGTGCTGCCCGCAGAAGCGCGCCAGCATTTCCTGGGCACGCACTTCTTCAACCCGCCCCGCTACCTGCACCTGCTCGAGTTGATTCCCACGCCCGAGACCAGCCGCGAGGTGCTGGCCGACATGGCCGCCTTCGGCGAGAACATCCTGGGCAAGGGCATCGTCTACGCCAAGGACACGCCCAACTTCATCGCCAACCGCGTGCTCACCTTCGCCATGCAGTGGACCCTGCACGAGATGACGAAGGCCGGCCTGTCCGTTGAAGAGGTCGACGCGCTGACCGGAAAGAACATCGGCCACGCGGGTTCCGCCACCTTCCGCACCGCGGACCTCGTCGGCCTCGATACGTTCCAGCACGTGGTCGCCAACGTCTACAACGGCTGCCCCAACGATGAACGCCGCGACCTGATGACGGGCCCCGACTGGTTCGATAAGATGATCGAGAAGGGCTACTACGGCGACAAGACGGGCTCGGGCTTCTACAAGGCCACCAGCGAGCGCGACGAGAAGGGCAAGCGCATCATCCTCGGCATCGACCCGGAAACGGTCGACTACCGCCAGCCGGTCAAGCCGCGCTTCGACTGCACGGGCAAGGTGCGCAACGCTGAAGACCTGCACGAGAAGCTGCGCATCATGCACTTCAGCGAAGACGACGGGTCCAAGTTCCTCTTCCGCCTCTTCGCGAACCTGGCGCAGTATGCCGGCAACCGCATCCCTGAAATCGCCGACGACATCGTCAATATCGACAACGCCTGCAAGTGGGGCTTCAACTGGGAAATCGGCATCTTCGAAACGTGGGACGCCCTCGGCTTCCACAAGGTGGCCGAGCGCATGGACGAAGAGGGCATCGCCCTGCCGCCCGTGGCCCAGGCCCTGCGCGAGAGCGGTAAAGACAGCTTCTATACCTACGACGTGCATGGCCACCGCATGTACTTCGACGTGAACACGCGCGACTACAAGCTCGAGCCGCTGAACCCCAAGTTCCTCAGCCTCGACCAGCGCCGCCGCGCCAACGACGTGGTGCGCGAGAACGCGGGTTGCAGCCTGATCGACCTGGGCGACGGCATTCTCTGCGCCGAGCTGCACGGGCCGCGCAACGCCATCGACGGCGATGTGCTGACCATGCTGCAGGAAGCCGTGAACCTGTGTAACGACGACAAGTTCGATGGCCTGGTGGTGGGTAACCAGGGCGAACACTTTTGTGTGGGCGCGAACCTGATGATGATCCTCATGGAGATCAACCAGCAGAACTGGTCGGGCGTCGAAACGGCGGTGCGCACGTTCCAGGAAATCAATATGCAGTTGAAATACTGCCGCAAGCCCGTGGTCGCCGCACCCCACCACTACACCTTTGGCGGCGGCGTGGAGATTGCCCAGCACGCCGACAAGGTGGTCGTCGCGGGCGAGACCTATGCCGGCCTCGTGGAGGTGGGCGTCGGCCTGATTCCCGCCGGCGGCGGCACCAAGGAAATGCTGGTGCGCGCGCAGGAGTATCTGCCCCCCAGCCTGCCCGCACAGGCCGACCCGTTCCCCTTCATCCGGCGCGCATTCGAAAACATCGCCATGGCCAAGGTGGCCACCAGCGGCGCCGAGGCGGTCGAGTTCGGCTACTTCCGTCAGTCCGATTACCTGATACCCAACTTCCACCACCAGATTCGCAAGGCGAAGGATGTGTGCCTCGGCCTTGTCATCAGCGGCTACACGCCGCCCTTGCCGCCGCGTATTGTGGCCACCGGCGAGCCCATGCGCGCCGCCTTCCGCTCGGCCGTGTGGGGGATGACGCAAGCCGGCTGGGCGAGCGAGCACGACATGATCATCGCCGAGAAGGTGGCCAACGTCTTGACCGGCGGCCACGCCATGCCCGGCACCGTCATTACCGAAGAACACGTGCTCGAACTCGAGCGCGAAGCCTTCTGCAGCCTGTGCGGCATGGAGAAGAGCGTCGAACGTATCCAGCACATGCTCATGAACAACAAGCCGCTGCGGAATTAAAAGGTACGACCTGAAACCTTTCTCACCGCGAATACACTGTGGTTCGAATGAATCAGGAGGAATGACCTGATGGAAAATGTATACGTAATCTCGGCCGTGCGTACGGCCGTCGGCAAATCGAACCGCGGCACCCTGGCGCAAGAGCGACCGGACGATATGGCCGCGGAAGTCATCAAGGCCGCCCTCGAACGCAGTGGCGTGCCGGCCGACCGCATCGAAGATGTGGTGCTGGGTTGCGCCTTCCCCGAAGGCGAGCAGGGCATGAACGTGGCGCGCATCGCGCTCGCGCGGGCGGGCATCCCCCTTACCGTGCCGGGCGAGACCATCAACCGCTTCTGCTCGAGCGGGCTCGAGACGATGGCCACCGTGGCCGCCAAGATCGAGGCCGGCCTCCTGAAGATGGCCATCGCCGGCGGCACCGAATCGATGAGCATGATTCCCATGGGCGGCAACAAGCCCGCGCCCAATCCCACGCTCACCAGGGAACAGCCGGCCATGTACATCGGCATGGGCCAGTGCGGCGACAACGTGGCGCGCGACTACAACATCAGCCGCGAAGAGTGCGACCAGTGGGCACTGCAGAGCAATCAGCGCGCAGGCGCCGCCATTGCCGAAGGCAAGTTCAAAGACGAAATCGTGCCGCTCAAAGTCGAGACCGCGAACGGCACCATCACCTTCGACACCGACGAAGGCCCGCGCCCCGATTCGACACTCGAGGGCCTCGGCGGCCTCAAGCCCGCCTTCGCCGCTTCACCCAAGCTGGGTGTGTGCACCGCCGGCAACTCGAGCCAAACCAGCGACGGCGCCGCCGCCTGCCTGCTCGCGCACAAAGACGTGGTTGACGAACTGGGCCTCAAGCCCATCGCTCGGCTGCGCGGCTACAACGTGCAGGCCGGCGACCCGAAGTACCTGGGCCCCGCCCAGGTCGGCGCGATTCACAAGGCCTGCGAGCAGGCCGGCATCACGCCCGACCAGATCCAGCTGGTTGAGTGCAACGAAGCCTTCGCCTCGCAGACGCTGCACGTGGTGAAAGAACTCGGCTTCAGCCCCGACATCGTAAACGTGAACGGCGGCGCCATCGCGCTGGGCCACCCGCTCGGCTGCACCGGCGCCAAGCTCAGTGCGACGCTGCTGCACGAAATGAAGCGCCGCGGCAGCAAGTGGGGCGTCGTCACCATGTGCATCGGCGGCGGCATGGGCGCGGCCGGCATCTTCGAACTGGTC